>CAYVGM010000245.1:0-4151 GCA_964451125.1 uncultured Chitinophagales bacterium | reverse complement strand
GTGGCGTACAGTATAAAGTACAAATCAGAGCTACCGATAAGCCACTTCCTGCAACCGATAAATGCTATAAATATTTTGAGGATGTCAGCTATGAAAATATTAACGGCATTTTAAAGTATGTTTTAGGTCCTTTTACCGAGCTTAATCAAGCTAAAATTGCACAAAAAAAAGCAAAATCTTCCGGGTATCGAGATGCATTTATTTGCGTTTATAAAGATGGAATTCGACTTTCTTCGACTGATGCCTCTAAATATTTGAGATAGTTTCAATTTTCTCCTTATATTTGGTGAGTTTAAACCTGAGAAATTGAAAAATAAAAACGAAATTTTAGTAGGCGCACTCACCATTATCGGATTAACCTTAGGCATCTTGGGGTTTAAATTTTTGCAGGGCGACAGTATGTTTACACGCAGTAAATATGTGTATATCGTTGCCGACCGTACAAATAACATCGTAACGTCAAACGGTGTTTTTGAAAACGGTGTGGCCATTGGTCGTGTAGACAAGATTGAATTATCAAATAGTCCCACTTACCCACACAAAGCGATTATGCGCTTAAAGCTGAATAATAATGTTGTTATTCCCAATAACAGTAAATTTATCATTTACGGATTAGACATGCTGGGTAAAATGGGCATTGGGCATTTGAGAGGAAACAGCACGAAAGAAGCCACTGATGAGGATACTTTACAGTGCATGGTAAAAGGTAATGCAATAGATCAGGGTGTTGACTTAATTAGTCAGCTTAAACCAAAATTAGATACTTTACTGGATAATTTTTCCGGCTTATCAGCTAATCTGAATAATCAATTAGGCAAAGGTGAAAATGGCTTATTGAAAAAGGCCGTAGGTGATTTATCTACTACTTTAGTTTCGGTTAACCGGTTGGCAGGAAATGCTGATAAGATGATTACTACCCTAAATGTAACCATTTCAGACAATAAGGGAAATTTAGACGGCATTTTGAAAAATGTAAATCAGTTAACTGCGAAGTTTAATAATGAAACCGGAAAAATTGATTCTATCCTGACTAATTTTGAAAAATTGTCCGGCAAACTGGCTGCACTGGATTTGGAAGCTACGGTAACCAGTGCACGTAATACGCTTGAAGAATTGAAAAAAACATTGAAATTAGTAAATGAAGGTGATGGTTCTATTTCTAAATTACTGAAAGAAGACGGAGCCTACAATGACATCACTAAAACAATTAACTCGCTGAATGCTTTACTGACTGACTTAAAAGCGAACCCGAAAAAATACATCAGCTTGTCTTTAATTGACCGTTCCAAAACTTATTCCGTAACGGATACTTCAGTACAGCAATTTTTAGAGAACAATCCCAAAGCGGCAAAAAAAGTAGGAAAATAATTTTAGTTTTATTTTTGGCTTATGCAAAAACAAGCATCCACGCTGAAAACAAAAATACTGTTTGCATGCGGTCAAATCGGATGGTGTTTGGCGGCGTATGGAGTAACAGATCTCGTTTTTCAATTTTATTTACCACCCGATAATGGTGCACCACTCTTTAAAGCATTTATACCACAGACTACCTATTTCGGAATATTTAAGCTGGTTGGCATTATAACTTTTACAGCCTACTTCATCAGTGCATTTATGGAACCCATAGTGGCTACACTAAGCGACAATAGCCATTTCAAATGGGGAAAGCGCAAAACCTTTATGTTATTTTCTTCACTGCCTTTAGCGATATTAAGTGTTCTGACATTCTTCCCTCCTACTCCGTATATAAGTCAACTAAATGCGGCATGGATGTCTGTTTGCATCCTGGCTGTTTTTTTAATCATCTGTTTTTATACCACTCCGTATAATGCATTGATTAATGAATTGAGCCACAGTGAATCAGAA
This sequence comes from uncultured Chitinophagales bacterium, assembly GCA_964451125.1. Lineage (GTDB taxonomy): Bacteria > Bacteroidota > Bacteroidia > Chitinophagales > JADIYW01 > JADJSS01. The sequence continues at coordinate 2,285 of CAYVGM010000245.1, read as the reverse complement.
CGCATGTCTATCACCATGATCATTTCTGTAGCGTATGCTTTGGGAATCGGCATTGGGCAGACGATTAATTTATTTATCAAACATTTGGGCGATACTATGGGAAATGAGCGGGCATTTCAAACGGGTATTCTACTCTTTGGAATACTATCGGCAATCTTTATGTATATTCCTGTTTTGTTTGTTCCGGACAACAGCAATACTGAAAAGTCTTATGAAAATAAAAACACTCCTTTTCTTCAAATGATAAGTGACGTATGGAGCAACAAAAATTTCAGATATTTTGCATTTATTGAACTACTCAACTGGTATCCACAAAAGATATTTACCATTGCCGTACCCTATATTGTTGCCACCTTAATGAAACTCGACAATGTATATACATCCTATATTCTGTATAGCTTGGGATTATTTTCTTTTGCACTTTATCCGTTAATAGCAAAACTGACTGCGCGTTATGGCAAACGCAATATTATGATTTCTGCATGTTCATTTTTAGTAGTAAGTTATTTATACACTACTTTTTACGGGTATTTTAATCTACCGACATTTTTAGCAGTAGGTCTTTACGTACTGCTCAACATTTATCCAACTGCCGTTTTAGGTTTGCTGCCTATGGCCATGGCCGGTGATATGGCACAGGCTGATGCACAAAAAACGGGCATTTACAAGAATGCATCTTATTATGGCATGAAGACATTTATGATGAAAACCGGCATAGCACTTACCAGCCTAATTTTTCCATCCTTGTTACTTTTAGGCAATACACCCGGTCATGCATTTGGAATACGCTTGATAGCATTAGTAAGTGTAATTACATCTTTGCTTTCCATTATTTTATTGACAAAGTATAAAGACCCTGTTATAGAAAAATAGACAGAAAAATTTGATAGTAACTTTTCTGCCATGCGGCAAGCAGGCAGGCCTGCCTGCTACCGCAAGGCAGGCAGGCATTTACAGCCCCGTTTTATACCCTGTTGGCTGTCGTCCCGATTCTTTCGGGACGAACACTTTATTTCGTAATGTTCATAGAGGTTGCTGAGTAGATTATGGCAAAATATAGTCTAGTATTGAATGGTTTGTTATTTTAAAACATACAAAATCAACGACAAATACAAATATTATAGTAGCAATAAATAAAAAAAAATTCTTCAATCTTATATGAAAGACATAATGTATTAATGATTTAAATAATACATATATAAATAAACATATTATCAACCAAAACAATATCACTTTAATTAGTGCAACTAAATTAAAACTGGTTAGAATCATTATCTTGAATTACCTATTATTTTATTTCAATTCCTGTAGGTACTTTCGCAGTTTGACCAGCAGAAGAAGACACCCCACTTCCACCAGTCATTGTAGTATAAGTAATTTCATACTTAACATTCATCTTGTCAAATAATCCAGAAAGTATACCAGTTTGTGTACCAGTAAGGTTTTGGAACGATTTCTGTCCTGACTTATAATCTTTATAGGAACTCAGTATGAATATATTCTCTTCTGTATTTCTTCCAGTCTTTTGCATATAATTAAATACTGTTAAATCAGGATTTGAATTGGTAACTTCATTATGATATTTAAACTTAGGATTGTTATATATAGATATTATCGAATTAAGATAGCCTTTATATTCTATTGGACGTGAATTAATTTTATCTGCATTATCTCCTCCATTCCAATAAGCAAAAGCATGTTCTAATGTAATCCAACCTATACCAGGTATGTAAGATTGAGTTTTCCCCCACATAGTTCTTGCTCCGGACTTATTTAAATAACTGTGTGCCCAAGCATCTCCTACTTTATGCATTTGAAATAACTCTCCTGTTAAAACTCTTGTTATAGCGTCATTTAATACTTCTTTCTGAGGCCCACCCGTTAGCCCACGCCAATCTTCTTGTAACCCAGGGTCAGCCCAAGTGCCTAGTTTAAGAAATTTACCCATTTTGGTTCTTTCTGCTATATGAGTTGACATAGTATTATCCTTATGAACATAATGGTCATAATTCTCGGATTTAACAGCAATCTCTCTTGCTGTAGATTTGCTCATACCCATTGCTATACCCATAGCATAAACTGTCCAAAAATGACCATCCTCCTCCCAATTTCCATCATTATCTTTATAACGTAGGGGATTATCAAAACCAAATCTATAAGGTGTCCAAGCTCGTGCAGATTTTGCAGCCATATCTACAGCTAACCATCTACCCAATCTACTATCATAAATCCTTGCACCAAAATTAAGGCTGTTTCCTTGTCCTTTAACCTCATCATCCTTTTCC
>CAYVGM010000244.1:1251-4161 GCA_964451125.1 uncultured Chitinophagales bacterium | reverse complement strand
TAGACTTAACTATATATTTAATGTTTTGTTTAAAAGATAGTCGTGTAATTCTTTTAAACCTGCCTGGAAAAACAATACTTAAAAACTTAATGTTATAATTATAAGCAGAAAATGAATATTTCAGCCATAACCTTCTTAATAACTGCTCTAATAATTTCTGATTATATTCATTTTTGTTCGTATTTTCAATAACAACATCAGCAATAAATTCCTTCAACTTAACCAAATTTGCACATGAAATCTGAATACACCATGGAGATAGTAACTCTAAAATCAGTTCTTTAGTATAATTCTTATGATCAAAGGATATTAATTTTTGTAGAACCAAACTCTTTACTTTGCTGTCATTTACTCGTTGAATTTTACTGTGAAGATTAGAAACCTGACCTTCGTGAACTCTGTAATGCAATAAAACTTCAGGTAAATTTTCCACAAACCCACAACTACTCATTCTTGTCCACAACTCATAATCTTCTGCCGGCTCAAACGTTCTATCATATTTTAAATTTGAATTGTCAAAAAAGGATTTACGCATAAATACAGTAGGGTGGCAAATTGGATTTTCAAACAATAACCGAACTTTTATTTCATCATGGGTTATAGGTAGTTTTACAATATTTTCCATACCGATAATCTTATAAAAAGTTCCTAAAAGTAATAAATCCGGATTTTGCTCCATGTAATTATATTGCTTCTCAAAACGATTAGGTATAGAAATATCATCTGCATCCATTCGGGCTATATACTTACCCTTAGCTAATTTGATTGATTTATTCAAGCTATCGGTATATCCTGTATTTTCCGGTTTTTGTATAAATATTATCCTGTCATCCTTATAAGACTGAACAATCTCTGTGCTATTATCCGATGATTTATCATCAATAATAAAAAATTCAAAATCAGAAAAGGTTTGAGCTAAAATACTTTCAATAGATTCTTTTAAATAAGGTGCAGCATTATATAAAGGCATTATAACTGAAACTTTAGGAGTATTGATTACCATATCAGTCTAATTTATATCCTTACCCAAGTTTCGGGTATCAATGTATTAGTTTCTTGATTTGCCTTTTCATCTGCAAACCAGCGTATAGGAGCAATAACCACCTTATTTAAGTTCTTATTTAACCAAGCTCCCCACCAGCTAAAACTACTATTAGCAATAATGTTATGTTTACACAAACTCATTAGCCTCAAATCTTCATGAGGAGTACTATTGCTATCTACAAAAATAACTTCATGTTGGGTTTTAAAATTTTCTTTAGCCCAACCAATATCGTCTGAAAATAAAAAAATGGTCAGATTTTGCGTTTTTTGGAAAATATATTCTATGCCTTTATGATAATAATCCAAGCTACAAACGCCATGCACCTTAGCAGTTTTCAAGTCAGTAACATAATCTCCTCTTCTTATATGTAACGAAACAGAGTTCACATGAATAATATGCCGAGCAAGGGCAATATTTTCATTTACTAAAGGTTGTATAAGCGTAAAATCGTGTATTAGAATATCTCTGATATCAGAAAAATATTTTTCTGTTTGCCAATACCCATATAGATAGGTATATTTTTTTGCACTTCTAAAAACATCCGGATCAAAGTTAAATTGCTTTTCATGCAAAACTACCGGTTGAACTATTCTTTTGATTATTTTATAGTATAGTTTCAGCACCCCTTTGCCTTCTGCTAAGCCGAAAACAGCCCGTTCATCACTAGTGATTAGTCGTTGCTGGAAATTAAATTGCGTTAAACTATACTTGCGCAATTTATCTGTTTCAAAAACTGCTGCATCCAATACAACATCTGTACTAAATTTTAATGCAAGCTTTTTCGCAATTGCATATTGGAACATTTGATTGCCCAAGCCGCCATTTAACTGAGTAACAATCATAATTTTTTAGCCAGTATATGATAGCCAAAACACAGCAAGTCAGATGAACCCTTGTCTTTCACTGATGATGAATGAAGCAATTTCAGAATATCGTTTAATGAGTTTCTTTCCACGTCCGATAGAGTTACAGAACTGTATTTCTCAGCCATTGAAGGCAATCTTCTTATTTCCTGAGCAAGGTATTCAAAGTAATTCCCATTAGGCGTCATTTCAATGATCTCAAAACCATTCAACTTCAACTCATTTTCATAAAAGTATTTATTAAAGCCCGTATAAAAATGATAGGGAGCAAAATGAGTAAGACTGCAAAAAGGTGCTGTAATAATCAGATATCCATCTTTTTTCAACAGGCGCGAAAACTCCTTCAATGCATCTCGAGGGTTAATGATGTGTTCAAAAACCTCTGTACTCATAATTGCATCAAATGACAAATCATTTTCCGGAATAGAAGCAATATCAGACACAATATCCAATTTGCCATAATCCCATTTTTGCATTTGCAAACCCTCAGGTAATTCCTCTGGTTTATAGAGCGCAAAATCCTGCGATACATAATTTAGATGGGAACAAAATTTTTTAAACGGTTGCTCCCCTGCTCCGGCATCCAAGATTCTAAGCCCCGAGGGCATTTTACTCAAAGTTTCCTCCAACCACTTTAGCCTGGTTATTTCATTTAGCGTTCCTACTGAAGGCGAAGAAGCAAGTTTGATTCGTAGTACTTTTTTAATGATTTTTTTTACCATTTGCATAAAAGTCCTCTTCAAAGTCGCTTTAATCTGTTCCCCAACACTTTAATAGGGACTCCACCTACAATATCGTATGCTTGAACATTTTTATTTACAAAACTGTTTCCAGCCACTACTGCTCCTCTTTTTATAACAACCCCATCGGCTATAGTTACATTTGCCCCGATCCATACATCATCTTCAATAATTATGGGGCCTTTAGTTAGAGTGCCTGCAAACCGCATTGGCATATTTACCTGATTATGATCATGGTTACCAGCTGCTATCATGCAGTGAG
>CAYVGM010000244.1:0-1241 GCA_964451125.1 uncultured Chitinophagales bacterium | reverse complement strand
ATCATTACATTGTCACCAATAAAAACCCCACTTCCACCATAAATAACTGTAAAAGGGTTTATCTGCGAAAATTTTCCAATTTTTACTTTATTCTCATAGGTTCTAATAATTACATATTCATTTATTTCCGCACACTCACCAACTTCAATTAATTCAGGTCGCTCCACCCTAGCAGTAGAGTGAACAAAATATTCCCTATCAATACCTTGATATTGTTTACGAAAAGCATTACGCATGTAATCCATATCTATTTCTGTTTTTTTCATATGTCTACGATACAAAGACAAAAGCCCCATTTTTTTCAAAACCAGTTTTGCAAATTTTTTTGCTGTTTTTTTAAAAGACATTTTTTATTTTTCGAAATATTCTTCTGTACAAAGGCGCATTAGAGGTTGGAACATCAGGAGATGTATATTTAGAAAACATTTGATCGAAATGATTCACATCCTCAGAATTCACCAGCGAGTTAAAGTTATCTACAATTTCATATTCAATTGTTTCATCCCATTCAAAGCCAACAAAAAAAAATTCCCTATAGCGATAAAACGCCTTAAACAGGTAATTATCATTGCAATAAAATAAATTACGTATAACTTTGTGAATATTATTTGAACTAAAAATTCTCTTATCCATAAAGATAATCTTCCCTTTTCTAAAATTCATCAACCAAATATGCACGGGCTGATAATTAAGCAACTCATAAAAGACTGTCGGGAACTCGATATACCCTTTCTTCGCAACACGCTGTAATTCAGAAATGAAAAGCGCCAGGTCCTCTACAGGAATATGCTCAATTACATGCGAACATATTATATAATCAAAAGAATTATTCTCAAAGGGAAAATGGTTGCCATCATAAAAAAATGTTTCCCTATCAAGTTTAGCAGGGACTGTATATCCGCTTTGCGCCAATGCTTCTTCTGGACTGAATTTTTTTTCCAAAAAAACATTTGCACGAGGGTGAGGCATTGACCCCGGCCCAATTTCAAGTACCTTATCTGAAGATAATATGTTTTTTATTTTTTCAGGAAAGAACATTAGAAACGTATAGAATTATTAAAAAATTAAGATTCGTTTATAAGGATATTGCTGCTATTAAAATTTGTATTTAATTCTCAAAATATTTTTTTTTAAAAGCGTCCACCTATACATGAAAAAAAATTTGTTACTATAATATGCGCCAGCTAAATTCGGATAAAAATAATGATAAAGTGCATAATCCGTTTCTGCTTGGTATTTTC
>CAYVGM010000243.1:0-4195 GCA_964451125.1 uncultured Chitinophagales bacterium | reverse complement strand
GATGAAAATCCATATCCACTGTAATCAAACATGAAAATCTGATAGCCATATTGTGTTAACGGGGCTATAGCTTCGTATTGACTTAATAACATGCCACCATTTCCATGTAAGTGTAAAATGGTGCCTTGTACGTTGCCATCACGGGGTTTCAGCATCCAGCCATTCAGCATGTTTCCATCTGTACTTTTAAATAAAATACTCTCGATAGTATAGGGAAATTGAAGCGTGTCAGTGCTGTTTTTCAAAAATACAGGCTGATGCACATTCCCGATAAAACGTACTTGTACCGAATCTGGTTTTCCTTTATTAATTACAACATGTGTTGTCTTGGCAGGCATTTTATACGGCTGATAAAACAGCTTGTTCATGGCACAAGAGCTGATTAATAAAACAGAAATCAATAAAAATAAGAATCGTTTAAGCATAGTTTTCTAATGAAGTTTAAGCTGAAATTGCAAATATACCACCCTTATTTGCTTATTGTAAATTATCTTTTTAAGGCTTTATTTTTAAATACCGCGAAATACGTATATAAAATCCGTATTGGTACGGATATATAACAGTAGTGTTCTTATATACATTTGCAGTATTCTTAATCAAAAAAATAATATCATGAAAAATCTATGTATCATTTTATCCCTCTTTGCAACTATAGCTGTTATAGGTTGTAAAAAAGACAGTAACAGCAGTTTGGCAGCCGGTAAAAGCAGAATTTCTTTAGATGCCAGTGGTGCAACATCAGGCAGTTTTGCCTCAGACGACAGGGTGAGCACGGTTGCAAAAAGCGGCTCAATTATCAACATCAGTGGTGCATCATTAGGTGCAGATATGGTGATGATGTTGCTTCCTGCTACCATTACCACCGGAACGTATGATTTGAGTACACTCTCTTCCTCAGCCGCAGGACCAACATTTAGTTATAGCAAAGGAGCGAATGGATGGGCAGCTGTACCCGGTGATCATTTTACTATTATTGTTACCAAGGCAACATCAACAGAGATAGAAGGTACATTTAGTGGAACCGCTCATAATGATGATGCAGGAACTGATGTTACCATCAGCAACGGGAAATTTGCTGCAAAATACTAATCAAAAACCAGAACAATTATAAGTAGAGCATCCGGAAACGGGTGCTTTTTGTTTTATTTAAAAGTTACTATTTGAAAATCTCTTTCAGCTTTTCGAGTACATAATCCAATTCTTCTTTCGTATTGTGTTTTGAAAATGAAAAACGAATTGAAACTCTGTCGGGATTTTTATTCAGTGCCTGTATGACATGTGAGCCCGATGCTGCTCCGCTGTTGCATGCACTGCCGCCGCTGCAACAAATTCCGGCAAGGTCTAAATGGAAAAGCAGGAGAGGAGCGTTTTCGTGTGGAGGAAAGGAAACATTCAATACCGTAAATAAACTTCTTTCGTCCGTATTGCCATTGAAATCTATATCTTCAAATATATCTAACAGTTGTTGTTTGAAATAATACTTCAAGCTTAAAATATGCTTCTTATCTTCTTCCAGCGTATTATAAGCCATTTTTGCCGCTTCCGCCAAGCCCACGATGCCGGCCACATTTTCAGTGCCTGCTCTGAAACCTCTTTCTTGTCCACCGCCATGTATCAGTGCCTGCACTTTGTTTTGTTTGCGCATATACAAAAATCCGCTTCCTTTAGGTCCGTGAAATTTATGTGCTGAACCCGTTACAAAATCAACCGGAATTTCTTTGGTATCGATGAGATGATGTGCAAATGATTGTACCGTATCGGAGAAAAACAAAGCTTGATTGGCTTTGCAAATTTCGGCAACCTGCTTGAGATTAAGCATTGTCCCGATTTCATTATTGGCATGCATCAGCGCCACTAAGGTTTTCTTGCCGGAAGACTTTAGCAGATTTTCCAAATGCGCTAAATCGATATTGCCTGCATTATCTGTTTGTATCAGTACTTTTTCCGTTTTTTTATAATCGCGGCAATAGTCAACGGCGTATTCCACACAATGATGCTCGATAGGAGAGGTGATAATACGCTGTACTCCTAAATAATCAACAGCACCTTTTATGGCCATATTTGCCGACTCCGTGCCGCCCGAAGTGAAGATAATTTCGCCGGGCTGGGCATTCAGTAAAGAAGCGATTGTTTTTCTGGCTGTTTCTATCGCCGCCCTTGTATCTCTGCCGTACGAGTAAGTAGTAGAAGGATTGCCAAAATGTTCTGTAAAATAAGGCATCATCGCATCCAGTACTTCTTTACTCAGCGGAGTGGTGGCAGCATTATCTAAATAAACACGCATATTCGGAGTTGAGTACAAATTTAACGAAACTTCCCGAAAAGAAAAGAGCGCAACACGATAGTTCAATTGTTTGAGTGAGCGGTGCTATGATGGTTAGAGGTATTATTCATCATCCTGTGGTATAGGTTCGTTTTTCATAAATGCTTAAAATGAGCCTTCCATGCATTTAATCAAACTTTTCTTCAACTTCTTTTGATTGATAAGAGTATTATGGATGCTTTCATTAGATTTTTGCAATTTTAAATCTAAGGTTTAAATCACATCCTTCACAGTAAATGATAGTATCTTCGTTTACCTCAAATGTACTTAAGTCAATTTTATTTTCAACAGAAAGATCAATGTCGCAAATTGGGCAATTTATCGAATCACACATTGCAAGACTTATTGGCGGAGCCTTCACTGATTTTATTTCTATTGAATATTCTTTTAACATAAATCATTTATTAAATGATACTCTCTCACTTCTTTGGATTTGATTAATCTTTCCTCAAACTTCAAATTTTTTAATGGATTTTCAATAGTAAGAAATTTTGGTAAGTCATCCAAATTCAAAACCAATGTAACAATAAAATCATGCTTATATTCTTTAGCTTTCAAGTATTCATTTTCTGTTAATCTAAATCTTCCTTTTTTAGCTCGAATACCTTTTACTTCAGCTAAAAAAGAATTGTTATTTACACTAATTTGAAAATCGTAACCATCGCCATATAATCGAGCATCTTCTATAATTCCATTTTTGAAAATGTCTATAGAATTGAAGTTATTCATAAAATACAATTCTGCTTCTAATCCTGTTTCTTGAAGTTTTTTAAATCTCGATTTTAAAATAGGTTTTACTTCAACAAAAATGTCTTTGATTTTAAATTTATCTTTCAAAAATAATTTCACAATGTTTGAATATTCAATTACATTTTCATTGCCAAATAAGCTATCAATCAATAATTTTCTATGAATATATGCATCGCCTTTTTGCCACCAACCTTTTCTGCTGTTTTCAAAAAATGGGTCAAACAAATCCATTCTGTTTTTTACAACACTTCCAGTTTCAACAATACCTAATTCAACAAAGTAGTCAAAAAATGAAAGTTTGGTTTTAAAACCAAATTGTTTGATAAACTCATTGTCAAATTTAGCTAACCCATAACCTAATAAATTTAGGATTTCATAATTTTCATGCTTATTTCCTTTATTATTCATATAATTAGTCGATAAACTTCTTGCCTTGAAAAGCAAAATACTCTATTGACACTATTTTAGCCACAATTTACAAAATAATTTGACTTTAATGTTTTTCCTCAATTTGATTATTTACAGATTGGTCAATGGAAATCAGTGTTTTTGTTGATTTTTAACAAACCATATTCAACTTATTTATTTACATGAACTTAGGTATGGGTTCATTTTTGATAAAAAAACAGCAAGATAACCAGTTTCTATTTCTCAAACCCAAATTCTTCAAAAATAAAGTGCAATTGTTGATAGATGTATTCTTTCTCGAAGCCATATTCTTCTAAGGAATAGCTATGTTTGCTGGTATATTTTCGTTGCTTGTGTGTTTCCTCTGACAAGCGTGCCGTGAATTCCGGTGTAATTTCGAGTTGGAGCTGATTGTAAATTTTTAAAACAGTTGCCATGGGGTCGGCTACCAGTTCTGTATAGGGTATGGTTATGAAGTTTTCTTGTTTGAATTTGCTTTTTTCTATATTGAAATATTTATAGTAATCAATTCCAACTTCACCCCACTCCCTGTAAGCTTCTGAATTTGAAGGAATATCCGGATAAAGCGTGCTCCATGGCTCTGCAAACATGGAGGTGAACGAGGGTATAGCCTGATAGGGATGACGAATCAGGAAAATAATTTTTACATCGGGAAATATGTCATGCAACATTTCCAGTCTGCCTGAACTCATC
>CAYVGM010000242.1:0-4203 GCA_964451125.1 uncultured Chitinophagales bacterium | reverse complement strand
TAACGTATTTTGCTATAGTTGCAATTTCTTTAATATCATTTTCTTGTAAGAAAGAAACAACGGAAACTAATGACCCAACTATTGATGACAGAACTGTAAATATTTCAATTGATAGCAGCGGACACTCAAACAGTAAATTAATAGATTTAGATGGCGATGGCACGAACGATTTTAATATTTTCAGCACATTGCCAAGTATGAACAAAAACAACGCTGATGTAGGTATCAATGGTTTGAGTAATTACGAATTTTCTGTTGAAGCGCAGTTGCCAGTTAGCAATAAAATAAATACTTATACAGAAGGTGCTTCTATAAACTCAGCAACCGGCACTTGGACATCTTTGGCTATATTTTATTTCAATTTAACAGGTGTCAGCGGTTATCCTGTTGGCATCAACGAGCAAGGTGATAAATTGATTGGCTTTCGCATAAAAGATGGGACTTCATATTATTATGGATGGATGAAAGTAAATGTATCAGGCGGACATAAACTTACTATTAAAGAATATGCAGTACAAACTATTGCAAATACAGCCATAAAAGCCGGGCAAAAATAATTATACTAAAATTAGATAAGAAATGATCATGAGTCTTCGTACATCTAAAAGAAATGATTATTTGGGAATTCTTCCGATAAAAATCGGAACTTCATTAAAACAGTAAAAATTAAACTGATGAAAGAGATAAAATTCTTAGTACTACTTTTTACCGTATTTATTGCAATAAATGCGTGTAAAAAAGAAAAAGACACCAACAATCCTGCAATAGCAGATGCTGCAATTGATAAAACAATCGAGGCGAAATATCCAACATTGATCAACTTTATTGATATTAATATCGATGGTGAAGCTATCCAAGATTTTGAATTTGTGATTTCTCATGGCGATAACGATCCTGACAATCATACAGTAGATTTGAGAGTTTATGATAGCAAATATCAATTTCTAACCAAAATGATTGATGATGCAATTGTAATAAATAAAGTAGAAATGAATTCAAAGATAGAGCCGGCGCTAACTACTTGGGGCGGAAACACAATATTACTATATCATAAATTTAATATGTATTTATATGGCTCTACAGATATCGGCGACCAATATTTTGCATTCAGAAAAAGGAATACTGCTGGTGGTTATTACTACGGCTGGATGAAAGTAAACATCAGCAATAATGGAGAAAAAATTGAAATCATAGATTATGCATTAAACACCGTTGCAGATACACCAATAAAAGCAGGAGAAAAATAAAAAATATAAACTTAAGATTATGCCCATCATCATTATTACAGCAGTCGTCATCATATTGACTTTCGTATTCATCATTATTGGAAATAAAGTTCGCGATAAATTTATTTTTGAAAAAATGACAAACGAAAACATTATCGATGTCAATGATGCCGTTAAATTTTTGAGAAAGAACACAAAGAATGAGTTTGAAAGCGGGGTCTTATATTTAACGAACAAACGACTTATTTTCTTTAAATACCGTTTCAATGGGTTAAGCATTATTCCATTTCTTGGCGATGCATTTATATCCATCTTTATAGAAAAGAACGCTTTAGTAGAAATACCACTGCATCAACTTTTACACTATACATTTCAGGGAAAAATTATATATCATGAAAACAGATCATCAGAACAGCAAGGTATTACTATATTTTATACAAAACAACAAGACGAATATGAGTTTGATATTTACACTATAGAGTTAATTAACAATAAAAAACCTGAAATTTTAACAACACTGGATAAAGTACTTGCCTCTATAGATAATCCTTCATCAAACAATCCGAATATAAATTAGGTATACAATATATGTTGTTTTTTATAGAATACATCATATCATAGTTATTCTGGTAATTCAAGTAATTTTTTATATAGTCCTCTTATTGTCTAAAAATTGCAGATTGTTTTATAGAAACACAGCCAAAAACTTTGATTTTTCACCAAATACTAATTAATATGACCAAATACTAAATTCAAGTACTTTTACACGTACTTGAATGCTGAAAATCAAAAATAAAATAAAGTGTCGTATCCACATTAATTATCATTATAGTATTTTTAAATAGTGAAAGCTAAAAAAAGTGGAAATTTATTTATTGACAATGTAGAAATTTGAAGACATTACTGACTATATATCTGTTGTTTGTTTTTACTAATGTATTACTGGCTAGTAAGACTAATGAACAGGAATTCTACTTTGAATCATTTTCCACTCAAAACGGACTGACTCAAAATAGTGGATATGCTTGTGTTCAGGATAAGTATGGCTATATCTGGCTGGCTACACAAGACGGACTGTGTCGCTACGACGGTTTGAAATTCAAAAAATATTTTAAGCAGAACACATTCACGAAAGGCAACATGCCTTCGGGATTTATACAAACTTTAACTTATGACGAACCTGAACATGTATTGTGGATTGGTACTCCTGAAGGACTTTGTCTATTAGATTTAGCCGGCAACCGCTTTTTGAAACCTTCTGAATTAAATATAAAATTCAAAACTTTAGATACAAAAGGAATTAAAAAGATCTTATGCGATAGTCAGCATCAATACTGGATAATCACTTTTTTTGATGGCATCTTCCTCATCAATACTAAACAAAACAATATTCAGCAATTTTTCTCCGAAAGTAGTAACAAAAACAATATTTCCGATATCATAAAAGATCAGAACGGGAAAATAATTATCACTACGAATGATCAATTATTTAGTTTTGAATCGGATAAATTCAATTTATTGCATACGGATAAAATACCGAATCTCCGATGTTTGAAATTTTATAATAATCAACTCTGGATAGGCTCGAAAACAGATGGCATCTATATACTTGAGTACAACAAGATAAAAAAATTCAATGCTTATTTTCCAAAGGCTAAGTTACAAGAAGGAAAAATCAACTGCTTCATGGAAGATGAGCAGCATAATTTATGGATAGGTACACGTGGAAATGGATTGCTAATTTTTGATTCCAGTACACAAACAATTACGAGATTAACTAAGGTGCAGGAACGTAAATTTTCCATAGGCAGTAATTATATTATTTCTTTATTCCAAGATAAGCAACAAAATGTCTGGATTGGCACCAGTGGTGGCGGATTTTCTAAATATTATGCGAATAATCTCTTTCTGAATACTTTAAACTTTACCTTTCTGGACAAGATGGTATTTTCTGTTTTAAAAGATAATGATAACTTTTACACAGGCACACAAAATGATGGTTTCATAAAATACAATACAATTGACCAATCAACAAGAATATTCAACAGTAAGTCGTCGAAATTTCCAATAGGTACAGTTTATCAAATATGCTCTACATTACAGGATACATTATTTATTGCTACAGAAAACGGGTTGCTATTATTTGAAAAAAAATCGGAAAAATTAAACTTATTTAATGACAAAAATATTCCGGCCAGCAAAAGTTTGTATACCTGTTTAGTAATAACGGAAAAACAAAGTGCAATAGTGAGTGGTGAAGGCATAGCGCAATTCAACTTTAAAACTAAGAAATGGACTAATCTGTTTGATCCTTATCATTTTTTACAGAAACATGTATTAGTGGTCCGTCACATGATTAGATGGAACGCAGATAGTATTTTGATGGCAACTGAAAATAATGGACTATTATTTTACAATCTTCATAATGGAATATTTACTGAAGTCAACAAGATTTCAAAACTTTCAAAAACGATACGATTCATATTACGAAATAACCATACAGTCTGGTTGGCTACAGATGATGGTCTTATCCATTTTGATGTTAACTCAGCCAATGTATTGAAACATATTACAACTGCAAATGGGCTTTCAGGAAATGTAGTATATGCCATACAACAAGATAAGGACAGCACGCTTTATTTTAGTACGAATAATGGTATTGCCATGCTAAGACACAACAGCAATACCTGTATTCAGTTTAATTACAATTTCGGCATGTCAGAACTTGAATTTAATACTGCGGCTACTACTGCTGACACAGCAAACCAAATTTTTTATTTCGGAGGAGTAGATGGCGTTTCTGTGCTCAACACAAAAAAGATAAGTATTGATTCTTTTGCACCGTTGCCCATATTAGATGACGTAGTTATTAATGGAAAATCATACTATCACGATTATCCATTACAAGAACTAAGTGAACTAAATCTGGCTTATAAAGAAAATAATATTTCACTTTATTTTGCCGTAAACAATCAAC
>CAYVGM010000241.1:0-4216 GCA_964451125.1 uncultured Chitinophagales bacterium | reverse complement strand
CGATCTCTTTGATTTCTATAAAAAACTTTATTCGTTTCTCATTCGTCATCATGTCATAAAAATCTTTTTCTCTATTTGAATTATATGAAAACTACAATTGGTTTTATATTCATCTTGCTAAAATAAAATATTTTCTATCTGCTATTTGCTGTTCTACAATTGTATCACTAATTTAAGAACACGGAATACACAAACGGTACTGATTTTTATCTGTATTTATCTGTCCTATCGGTTTTTTCTGTGTTCAATATTAATTTATGATTCATAACGACTACCAGAAGGTTGTTATCTTATCTAATCCTTATAGAAAACGCTCTTTCAATAACACCCACTCACTCTGCATTATGTTATTTTAAACTCTAAGGCGGATTTAGTAAATTTGTTCAATAGTTCAGCTTATGCAAAATCCGATACCCTATATTCCAAAAAACAAAATCCGCATAGTTACCGCAGCCTCTCTGTTCGACGGACACGATGCCGCCATCAATATCATGCGACGCATCATACAAGCCAGTGGGGCAGAGGTCATACATCTCGGTCATAACCGCTCCGTAGCCGAAATCGTAGATTGTGCCATTGAAGAAGATGCTAACGCCATTGCCCTCACCTCTTATCAGGGCGGCCACATGGAGTTTTTTAAATACATGTATGATTTGCTGCGCGAAAAAAACAGCGGACAAATTAAAATCTTCGGCGGCGGCGGCGGTACTATCCTGCCTTCCGAAATTGAACAATTACAGGCTTATGGCATCAACCGCATTTACTCACCCGATGATGGCAGAGCGATGGGTTTGCAAGGCATGATAAACGATTTGTTGCAACAATGTGATTTCCCGACAGGAAAAGATACAGCTTTTGACAGCACATTACTCGAACAAAAAAATCCTAAACAAATAGCTCAACTGATTTCCTGCGCTGAAAATTACCCTGACGAGTTTAATAAACTGTTTTCAGACCACAGCTCACCAGCTACAGATAAAAGTGGTGGACTGTCAACTGATAGCCGAATACCTATACTGGGTATCACCGGCACGGGCGGAGCAGGCAAATCCTCGCTGACCGATGAAATTGTACGTCGTTTTATCCTGGATTTTCCGGATAAATATGTGGCTATTATTTCTGTTGACCCATCACGCAGAAAAACAGGAGGGGCACTACTGGGCGACCGTATTCGCATGAACAGCATTCAAAGCGAACACATTTTTATGCGCTCCATGGCTACCCGGCAAATGAATGCTTCGATATCTAAAGATGTTACGGATGCTATTCAGATTTTTAAAGCTGCAAACTACGATCTGATTATTGTAGAAACTTCCGGCATAGGGCAAAGCGGCACAGAAATAGTAGATATTGCCGATGTTTATATGTATGTGATGACCCCGGAATTTGGTGCGGCTACGCAATTAGAAAAAATTGATATGCTCGATTATGCCGATGTAGTAGCCATCAATAAATTTGATAAGCGCGGCGCACAAGATGCCTTGCGAGATGTAAAAAAACAGTTTCAGCGCAACCGCAATTTATGGGATAAAAATCCGGATGAAATGCCCGTGTTCGGCAGTATTGCATCACAGTTTAATGATCCGGGTACTAACGAATTATATCTTCACTTAATTCAGACGATTGATGAAAAATGTGGGGTAAACTGGAAGAGCAATCTCAGCTTAAGTAAAGGACATTCCGAAAAGATTTACATTATACCGCCATCTAAGAGTCGTTATTTATCGGATATTACCAAAAACAACAGAGACTATGACAAATGGGTAAATGAACAAAGTAAAATAGCCAATGAGCTGTATGCTTTAGATAGTGTCAGAAAAATGGTCGATAGTCCACAGACTACCGTGGACAAGCTGATTGAAAACAAACAACGCTTACTGCATCCCGAAGCCAAAGCCATTCTTGATACTTGGCAGCAGAAAAAACAAGATTACCAAAACGAGTATTTCATTTTCAAGGTGCGTGATAAAGAAATCAAGATTAAAACGCACACCGAGAGTTTATCGCATTTGCAAATACCGAAAGTATGTCTGCCAAATTATACCGCATGCGGCGATATTTTAAAATGGAATTTTCAAGAGAATGTACCCGGAGAATTCCCTTACACCGCAGGCGTTTTTCCATTTAAAAGAGAAAACGAAGACCCGACGCGTATGTTTGCCGGAGAGGGTGGTCCGGAGCGCACTAACAAACGCTTCCATTATGTTTCGTTGGGTATGCCTGCCAAGCGTTTATCTACTGCTTTCGACAGCGTAACTTTATATGGCAATGATCCCGATTTGCGCCCGGATATATTTGGTAAAATCGGCAATAGCGGCGTGTCTGTATGCAGTTTGGATGATGCCAAGAAACTGTATTCCGGTTTTGATTTGTGTTCGCCCAATACCTCTGTATCCATGACGATTAACGGACCTGCACCCACAATTTGTGCGTTCTTTATGAATGCCGCCATTGACCAGCAATGCGAAAAATATATCCGCGAAAATAATTTAGTGGACGAGGTAAACAGGAAAATAGAGAAAATCTATCAAGATAAAAAAGCGATAAGACCAGTCTATAACGGTACATTGCCTGAAGGAAATGACGGTTTGGGCTTGCTCTTGCTGGGCGTTACGGGCGATCAGGTATTGCCTGAAGAGGTCTATGAAAAAATTAAAACTTATGCATTATCTCAAGTGCGTGGTACGGTGCAAGCGGATATACTGAAAGAAGATCAGGCGCAAAATACCTGTATTTTTTCTACTGAATTTTCATTGAAAATGATGGGCGATGTACAAGAGTATTTTGTACACCATAAAGTCCGTAATTTTTATTCGGTTTCTATTTCCGGGTATCACATCGCTGAAGCCGGAGCCAACCCGATTTCGCAGCTGGCGTTTACCCTGGCAAACGGTTTCACGTTTATTGAGTATTACTTATCGCGAGGCATGCATATTGATGATTTCGCTCCAAATTTATCTTTCTTTTTCTCTAACGGCATTGATGCCGAATATGCGGTGATTGGTCGTGTTGCCCGCAAAATATGGGCTAAGGCGTTAAAACATTTATATAAAGCCAACGACAGAAGTCAGAAATTAAAATATCATATCCAAACTTCGGGCAGAAGCTTACATGCACAAGAAATAGATTTTAACGACATCCGCACAACTTTGCAAGCCTTGTATGCCATTTATGACAATTGCAACAGTTTGCACACCAATGCATACGACGAAGCCATAACTACACCTACCGAAGAAAGTGTGCGCCGGGCAATGGCGATACAGCTGATCATCAATAAAGAATTAGGCTTAGCAAAAAATGAAAATCCGTTGCAAGGTTCATTTATTATAGAAGAACTGACCGATTTGGTAGAAGAGGCCGTATATGCAGAGTTTGACCGTATTACGGAGCGCGGTGGTGTGTTGGGCGCTATGGAAACCATGTATCAGCGTAGCAAAATACAGGAAGAAAGTATGTATTATGAAATGAAAAAACATACCGGAGAATTGCCGCTGATTGGTGTCAATACTTTTTTATCTTCCAAAGGTTCACCTACTATTTTGCCGCAAGAAGTGATACGCAGCACGGAAGAAGAAAAGCAATTACAAATCAGCAACCTGAATGCGCTTAAAGAACGCAATAAATCTGAGGCCACTATTTATTTACAACAATTACAACTCGCAGCCTTAGAAAATAAAAACATGTTTGACGTGCTGATGGAAACCGTAAAATATTGCAGTTTAGGACAAATCACCAATGCTTTGTTTGACGTTGGCGGACAGTATAGAAGGAATATGTAGAATTAATTTTGCATTGGGGAATTGATCAAAATTATATTTTATATATCATAAATAATATAGTAAAAATTAAACCTTGTGTATGGGTAATTTCTTAGAAAATAAAAATATTGATACAGAAAATAAAAGAAATATAGCTTTTCAAAGCGTTGTAGCAACAAGGGAAGCAGTAAGTCGCTTTTTCTTAGGTTTAGTATGGTGTCTGAAGTCGGTATATTGTTGTGCATTTTCGGCTTTGTATTTGCCATCTTGCATCTTATTGCGTTTCAGCTCTCTGCTTAACTGAGATTCGGTGATACCGAGTTGTTTTGAAATCTGCTTTTGTGTAACACGAGGATATTGCGCATATAAAACTTCTATTTGGTATCTTTGTTTAACGGTTAGATGTTTCATATTGTAATTTTTTGGACGAATGCACAATATAACACCATCCATTCAGA
>CAYVGM010000240.1:0-4231 GCA_964451125.1 uncultured Chitinophagales bacterium | reverse complement strand
TTGTGGTCCCGCCTGGGCTCGAACCAGGGACCCCCTGATTATGAGTCAGGTGCTCTAACCAGCTGAGCTACAAGACCCTTGCAAACTTTCGTTTACAATCGAACCGCAAAAATACAATTTTATTTTTAATTCCCGAATAATTCTTAAATTCTCTGTCTAAAATATTTTCTCCCCTAATTTGTTAAAATTCAAGGTCAACTTACTTGTTAATGTTGCTTACCGTATCTTTGTGTGGCTAAACAACAACTAATTTGAGGAGATTTTACACGGTAACCCTGTTCTTACTGTTTTATTCGGTGGCTACTATTCACGCGCAAGATACCATCAGTATTGCTTGCTACAATTTATTGAATTACCCTGGCAGCACGGACTTATTGCGCAATCCCGGCTTCCGCACGGTCATTTCTGCCTTGCACCCCGATATTTTAGTGTGCGAGGAAGTCAACGAAGCCGTGGCAGCCAATGAATTTCGCGACAGCGTAATGAAAATGGTGGATACACTCTATAACATGGGTACATGGATCAACTGTCAAAGTAATGCATCGGAAAATGAAAATGTGGTTTTTTACAGAAAAGATAAATTCACATTTTTATACAATACGCCAATTCTCACTGATTTAAGAGATATCAATCGGTTTTCATTCGTGCATATCAATACCGGTATTCCGTTTAGCTTATTTGGGGTACACCTAAAAGCAGGAAATGCAGCTTCGGATATCACCCGTAAAACACAGGAGGCTGACAGTTTGCGCAAGTATACCAATGCGCTTCCATTTGGCAGCAACTTGGTAGTTTGCGGTGATTTTAATTTTTATACCTCTTCCGAATCCGGGTATACAAAATTATTGAGCGACAACATTACCTACGACGGCGAATTTTATGACCCCGTCACTACCATGACCGGAGTTTGGAATAATCCGGCTTATGCTATTTATCACACACAGTCAACACGAAAAAGTGAAGTATTTTTTGGCGGGGCTACCAGCGGACTGGATGACCGTTTTGATTTGATTTTGCATTCGCAGGCTATCAAAGACCCCGGTGGCATGGATTATATTCCGGGCAGCCTGAAAGCTTTTGGGAATGATGGTAATCATTTCAACGATTCTATAAAGGCACAACCCAACACCGCCGTATCTCCGGCTGTAGCTGATGCGCTCTATTATGTTTCTGACCACCTGCCCGTGATTGAGAAATTCAAGTTCAGTCCGGTTATTTTGCCGGTGGAATTGAGTTCATTTTATGCTGTTTGCAATAATGGAATAACAGAAATTGTGTGGACAACAGAAAGTGAATCCAATTCGCAACAATTTATACTCGAAGCCTCCATTGGGAATTCGGGTTGGCAGACAGTTGACAGTATGCCGGCGTCAATCAATTCCTCTCTTCACAATGAATACAAGTTGGAATTACCCAATCTTCCGGAAGGTATCAACTATTTCAGGTTAAAAATGGTAGATACGGATAACAGTTATGTTTATTCTAATACGATAGCGGTAAACTGTATGAATCCACAGCACTATTTACTTGTATATCCCAATCCATTTAACAGTCTGCTGAATCTGACTACAAACATACCGGAGAGTGAGCTGATTATCAGAGATATGCTTGGAAGAACGTACAACTATTCTGCAACACTGATACAGACTCTGCCTAGTGGCGTATATATCTTGTTTTCGACCGATAATTCAGTTCCTCCCGTAAAAATTATAAAAGAATAAGTAGAACTTACGTTAGACTTCAGTTATTTTGTCTGCTAAAAACAAATAATCATCGAGTATCCCCTTTGCTTTAACTTCTTTTCCGATAAATGATTTTATTTCATTGTTTTCAAAGGGATTAGTTCCTTTCAGGCGCAATACATATTCTTCATTTGTCAAATTATCTATGATATATACAGCATCATGTTCGCTTTTGGTGCCGGGACCAAACTTCTTTACTACTACTTTACCTTTTATCGTTTTCTTATTTTGAGGCATATTTTCTAATTCCGACAATATCCGAATTTACAACTTTCAGTACTAATTTCTCTATATTGATAACTTTTCCAACCTGATTTGCTTTAGAATACGTGTGAAATTCTACTTTTCTGCTTGCAAATTTCCCGGTATTGTGAGTAGGCTTTTTTATTACATAAACTTTAGCATTGCTTTTTTCGAAACTGTTTTCTTTCAATGCCGTATTAATTGCAGTGCGCAATGACGCAGACTCTGATTTAGGTTTATTTGTTTTTTTGGGTATACCTATCGAAGCTCCAACTTGAAGGCCCTTTTCCAATAACTTGTATCGTCGGTTTTTGCGTTGGTTTTGTTCAATTGTCTTTTGGGTCTTAGGTGCAAATGAATCAGAATCCGGTGATACTTGTTCTTCAACAAGACATACACTTGGGTCGCCATAAAGTACAAACTGAGCCAAGGTTTTTAATTCTTCTGCATCTAAGTCAGGTTGAGCATCTTCCAGAAAGTCTAACCGAGCTTCCAAAAATGCTCTCCCTATTGATGCTCCTTCTTTTGCTTTTCGCAGAAAATATTGGGTAATTAAATCTGCCAAACCATTGCCAACCGCCGGACCATAAGCGATATTGGTACTTCCAACATATGCTAAAGCACCATGAAGCAAATAATTATTACAGATAGGAATCTCGTTTGCCGTACTTGCATAGTAAAGTTGAGCGCCATAACAACATTCGACTGCTGCCATTGCCCCATATGAAATTTTATTAACGACATCTGTTGTGATAAATGATATGGGAAAGCTACCATCTGTTCTATCTCGCTGCCCGTAAAACTCCGGTGTATTGCTGGCTCCATGACAATTGATGAAATGCATCATACTTCCAAGTTCTGCATCACCATGTGAAGCAGTAGTATGATTAAAAGGCGGGCAAGTTTTTGCTTGTGTCGGAATGCCCATTATATTGGATAAACTCAGATTTGTGCTTTGTTCCCATATTTTAGCACTTAAGCCAAAGATAGATTCATAAACAGTTTTTTTACGAGGAACATTATTTATGCTGTTTTGAATAAGCTTAATCAGGTGATCCGGATTTTTGATACCATAAATATCCGGAAGCCGACCTACCACCCTCACCGGTGAAATAAATGCTGTTGCACTGGTTGAATAAGATGTATTGCATGCATATGGTAAATCGCTGTAGACAAATCTGTCAATGTCATCTTTAGGATCATAACATGGATTTGTCAAACGCATGTGAGGAATTATTTCCGTACCTCCTACCAATAATATATAATCAGGGCTAAGTTTCGAATAAATTCCATCAATTGCTGTTTTCACCTGTTCTGCATCGTTAAACTGTCTAACTCGGTTTACCTTTATAGCCTTCATTGTCGTTTTATCATCCAATAAAATCAGCTTGGACTTTAAATTCTTTGTTGCATCTGCTTGTACCAATTTATTCAGTGCTGCAATAATAAACTTGCTGTCGGTTTTGTACTTCAGCTCTAAAGCTGTTTTGTTGGTTAAGATTACTTTATCGTATTTCATAATTAATAATTTACTGAAAGATACAAGAGTCATCACCCTTCAGAATGAACAATGAGTAAATGGTAGCTATTAATGAGCAAGCGGTAACAAAACTATTTTGCTTACTGCTATATGTTCTATTTAAAACCACAAAAGCATAAGATAATCAATCTTCTCTCTCTTATTATTGACTATCCTTAATAATAATATTTTATTTTATACGATTTTTGAATTAAAATCTCAACTGATTCAATATTGTTATTTTCACCTCTTGTACAAATTTTTTTCACTCTTTTTTTATTCACTTTATTAATTTTATAATGTTTAAAAAAACTGCATTTGTGAGTTTTGGTCGGTAACTTATTCAATTTCAGTATTCTCCAAAATATCAACATCCTGAATAAACAGCTTGTGGATAATAATTGATAAAATTTCATTTTGTGTAAAGTAGTTTTATAGGGTCAGAAGTGATTTTTTGGGGAAAATCCTGATTTTTTTGAAATGAATTAAAAAAAAACATAGCTATGGAAGAGTATATTGCTACCGAAAGAATTTTGCAGGAAAGCGACAACCGCTTTGTCTTGTTTCCAATAAAATACGCCCAAATCTGGGAAATGTATAAAAAACATGTGCAGGCATTTTGGGTGGCTGAAGAGATAGACTTGAGCCATGATTTAATTCATTGGGAAAAGCTGACAGAAGACGAAAAACATTTTATTAAACATGTATTGGCATTTTTTGCCGCCAG
>CAYVGM010000239.1:1865-4234 GCA_964451125.1 uncultured Chitinophagales bacterium | reverse complement strand
ACATAGTATCGCCTTTGGCGATTTCTATATTTTTCTATTCTTCCCTAATTTCTGTAGGTAAACATTGTCAATCCTAAAAAATCTATGTCTCTATGCAGTAAAAATTATAAAACAAATACGCACAAGAAGTTAGCTGAAATTTTTAGAATTTAACTGTAGATATTCATCTCTATATTCCATCTCTTAAATCTTAACAATTAAGCATTAAATAATTTCCTATTTTTATCCGCTTTTTTAAAAAAATGAAAACAAATATAAAATTACTGGCAGAAATCTGCGAAGTAGCAGGTGCTCCGGGTTTTGAACAGCGTGTTCGTGAATTGGTAGTTAAAAACTTAGAAGGACATGTAGACGAAATCCAATTTGATAATTTGGGCAGTATATACGCTATCAAGAAAGGAAAAGATGCATCCAAGCGTGTGATGATAGCTGCTCACATGGATGAAATTGGATTTATAGTAAAATATATTGATGACAACGGTTTTCTTCGTTTTCATACCTTAGGTGGCTTTGACCCGAAAACATTAACCGCACAACGTGTGTTGGTACATGGAAAAAAAGATTTAATCGGTGTGATGGGTTCCAAGCCTATTCATATTATGACACCTGAAGAAAGAGGTAAACCGGTTCAAACCTCTGAATATTTTATCGACTTAGGTTTGCCAAGAGAAGAAGTAGTAAAATATGTATCAGTAGGCGATGCTATTACTCGTGAGCGGCATTTGATTGAAATGGGCAATTGTGTAAACTGCAAATCCATAGATAATCGTGTTGCTGTTTATATTCTGATAGAAACGCTGAAAATGCTGAAAGATTTTCCTTATGATGTTTATGGCGTTTTTAGCGTTCAGGAAGAAGTAGGTATTCGCGGAGCAAATGTAGCCGCACATAATATCAATCCCGATTTTGGTTTTGGTTTGGATACCACTATTGCCTATGATTTACCGGGAGCAAAACCCGAAGAGCAAGTGACCAAACTTGGAGAAGGTACAGCCATAAAAATTATGGATGCTTCTACAATTTGCGATTACCGCATGGTACAATATCAAAAAGATATAGCTGCAAAATACAAGATAAAATGGCAACCAGAAATATTGCCGATGGGTGGCACTGATACGGCAGGCATACAGCGCATGGGCAAAACCGGAGCGATAGCCGGTGCTATTTCAGTACCAACAAGACATTTGCACCAGGTCATTGAGATGGCACACAAAGAAGACATCGAAGCATCTGTAATGCTGTTGAAACATTGCATCGAAGATATTGACCGGTATGACTGGACATTGAAGTAAGAAGATTCTCTGGTGTGACACGATTATCGTGGCACTTTAAGACCAAAAAGAACGCCAAAGATATTATTTTTAAGAGTGAAGAAAAAAACACTCCATTTCGCAACCATGTCATGAAGGCTGGCAGAATATGATGCCATCAAAAAAGGGTACAATTTGCACACATTGCCTAAAAAGAGCTTTTTGATTTTACTCAACGTACTCCAACAGAAATTGATTAATTTTGCATATCAGAAAGGATATTCGTATTCGGATATTGAAAAAACTTTACAATTATTATTAAATCAAAATGGATAAGACAGAACATTTTTTAGAGGGCGTATACTGGGAACCCATCGTAGGTTACTCCAGAGCCGTCAGACGCGGTAATGTGATTGAAATTTCGGGAACAACGGCCACTTCTGAAGGCGAAGTTGTGGGCTTGCACGATGAATATTTACAAACCAAATTTATCTTGGGAAAATTCCAGACCATCATGCATCATTTCGGTACAGATTTAAGTTCGATAGTGCGTACCCGAATATTTTGCACAGACGTAACAAAATGGGAGAAAATTGCTAAAGCCCACGAAGAATTTTTCGGACATATCAAGCCGGCAACAAGTATGTACCAAATTTCGGCTTTGATAAACAAAGATTTGCTCGTAGAGATAGAGGCAACGGCAATTATCGCCTGATTGTTTTTTTTAAATAATTTTCTATCTTTAAAAGATGAAAAGAAAACTGTCTTACTTACTTTTGGCATTCAGCTTATCTTATACCGTAATTTCTTGTGATAAAGGTGTGGGATGCCCGAATGATAAATATAATAACTGGAAGGAAATTGAAGCCCGCAGAAAACAGCAGATGAAAAACCCGAGCGACCCTACAAAATCCAAGAAAAAATCGAAAGCTAAAGTTTACGGTAACGGCGTTGTGCCTTAGTGATAGTCGTTAGGTCAAGCGTAAGGTAGTTTAACTCTTGGTTCTCCAAAAAGATTGTTTTGTTCTCCTTTTTTTTCTTTCAATACATGAGTATTATTATCTACACGCCCGAAGAAAATATTCCTGACGAAATCAGTTTGATTGCTCAGCTATTGGA
>CAYVGM010000239.1:0-1765 GCA_964451125.1 uncultured Chitinophagales bacterium | reverse complement strand
AGCATTTCTAAAGAAAATCATGCTTATAACTGGAACAAAAATGAGTTGATACATACCCTTGTTGAATGCAACTCAAATGCTACACTCTTTGCTGTTGGTGGAATAGATGAACATACAATTGCAGAGGCAAAAAGAATGGGTTTCTTAAATTTCGGGCTCTTGGGTGCAATTTGGAAAAATACTGAACTGGCTGTTGATTCCTTCAAAAAAGTAAAAAAGATTGCGTTACTTTAAACCATGAAATCCAAACATTTTGTATTGTCGGTTGCCGGGTATGATCCATGTGGCGGTGCAGGCGTTTTGTCTGACATCAAAACATTTCAGCAAACGGGTGTGTATGGTCTTGCTGCCACCACGTGTATCACCTATCAGCACGACACGCATTTTTATGATGTTCACTGGCTTTCTTTCTCAAAAATAAAAAAACAACTACTGCCTTTATTTAAAGCATATAAAATTAATTGGGTGAAAATCGGTTTGATAAAAGACAGTAGCACACTAATTAAGTTGCTGAAATTTTTAATCGAAAAAAATGAGAACATTAAAATTATATGGGACCCGATTTTGAGATCCGGCTCAGGTTTTAATTTCAAACAAAAAGTAACAAAAAAAGAACTGAAATTCATACTCGATACCGTGTTTATGATTACGCCCAACTGGAATGAAGTACAGCCTTTGAGCAAGGAAAATGATGTCATTGCAGGTGCACAAAAGTTGGCTCAACATACCCATGTTTACCTCAAGGGCGGACATAATATAGAGACGCCCGGCACCGATATGATTTGGATAAATAAAAAGCTGGACATTCTGCATCCTGCTGAAATAACAAATTTACAAAAGCATGGCACGGGGTGCGTGTTGTCATCAGCACTGACGGCATACATGGCACAAGGAAATTCTGTACATCAATCATGCGAGCTGGCAAAAGCGTTTACCCTGAAATACATAACGAGCAATCCAACAAATTTAGGTTATCACTGACATGTACATTTCCCGTTTTCATTACCTCACGCAAGATATACCCGGCTATTCGCATGTAGAGCAAGTGCGACTTGCCTGCGAGAATGGCGTTGACTGGATTCAGCTTCGGGTGAAAAACAAGCAACGTGATGAGGTGATGCATATTGCAAAAGAAGCCATTGCGATTTGCAAGCAACATAAGGTTACACTCATCATTAACGACCATGTGGAAATTTGTAAAGCGGTAGATGCCGATGGTGTGCACCTGGGAAAAACAGATATGCCCGTATCGGAAGCGAGAATGATTTTGGGAAAAGATAAAATCATCGGAGGCACGGCAAATACAATAGAAGACATCATCAGACTCTATGACGATGGCGTGGATTACGCTGGCTTGGGGCCATTCCGTTTTACGCGGACGAAACAAAATTTAAGCCCGGTTTTGGGTGTAGAAGGCTATGAAAAGATACTAACAGAAATGAGAAACAAGCACATCCAAACACCTGTTATTGCCATTGGCGGTATTCGTATAGACGATGTTGGAATGCTAATGAAATCAGGCATTCACGGCTTAGCCATTTCTTCAGCAGTGCATTTTGCAGAAGATAAATTGGATGTTTTGAAGGGATTTATGTCGGTGTTTTTAGATTAAAAAGTATTTTAGATACTTATGTTTAGCATTATCTCTTTATCAATATTCCTGCTGATATCCAAGTTATGAGAATGGGATAATTAACAACCTGAGTTCGTGTTAAGAAAATTAAGGTGGAAGAAATAGTTGATTTCTCCTGTTTTCCTCCAACTT
>CAYVGM010000238.1:0-4265 GCA_964451125.1 uncultured Chitinophagales bacterium | reverse complement strand
ATGAACTCAAAAAAAGAAACCCTCCGGATTGCTCCGAAGGGAAAAAACTATAAAAACTATGAAAAAGACTATTTTATTTTTTTGGGAACTCTAAAGTTGAATTGTGTAGTTATGCCGATTTGATAATTCAACGGCGTGTTTTTCTTAAATGAAGTGCCGAACCCGGTGCGCGCACCTATCGTCATGTACATGTAGCGTGTCATGTACAAATCAAAATCTATACCTGCCATTAATCCGCCTTGTATTTTATTATACGGGTTAGAATTGGCTGATTGATTATTCAGCAATACTTCTTTTTTTACCAGGTTGGAAAACTGTGGACCAAACAACACGCTAAACATGATGGGTTTGGAATTGTAAGTATTGATAAAGCTGTTTTTATATTTTATCAGTACCGGTACTTGCACATAATTGAGTTTAACTTCTTTGGTGCTCAAACCGTAATTGTTGCGCTCGCTGTATTTTTGTCCTTGTTCGCTATATTGTATTTCTGAAGTAATTCCCCATCGGTCTTTAAAATCATAACCTACATTCAATCCGTATGATTTGCCAAAAGTAATTTTTGGTTTTATAGAAGTGGCACTTTCCGATTTGGAATAATTTTTATTACTCAGCCATACATTATTGATACTGATAAATGCACCAATATGAAAACCGCGGTTGATATTATAACCTGTAAATTGTTTGAGGTTGCGCAATTGTTTGTCTTTATTCGGATTCAAATCGTTGATGCCCGCATTTGATGCCATATCCAGATTTTCCAGCTTGGAAGGCTCTATCAATGAACGAAGTGCGTCTCGGGAAGGTATAGGAGTCAACATTTGTTTTACCGGAACATTGGACGCCAGTAACTGATCTTCCTGTGCATTGCGGATAGGTTCAACAAATGGCTGCGTTAAATCTTCCGTTGATTTTTTTACGGGATTGCTTTTTTTATCTTGTAATTGCTCATTTGGCACCAAAGCATCTTTGACTGGAATAGTGGTGTTGGCGGCAGTCAACTCATTCGTAGTATTTTGATTTTCTACAGAAGATTGTTTTGCCTTGTTCAGCTTATGAGAAGCAGATTCTTTTGGCTCTTGAGTTGCAGCAGTGTATGTATAATTATTGCTGCCTGCATTCGTACTATGCTGTTTCTTTATTTTCGAAGCAGTTGATTGTTTTTTGTTGTTTAAATTTTGAGCCTGTTTTTTATTTGCATCGTCAGTAGTCGTATTGTCTTCAGCTTTAAATTTCTCCAAATGCTGTTCTCTGGTCTGCTGTTTTTTATTCAATTCGGTTGAATTTATTAAATCAGCAGATGCAATTTTTTTGTTAGTCTGAGTCTGTTTATTGTCGGGTGAATCAGCATTTTTATTGTTGTCGTTAACATCTTTATTTGTTTGTAAATTGGAAGTCAGCTGTTCTGTTTGTTGTTGTTGTTTATCTGTTTGATTTGCTTGTGTATGAGTTGAGCTGATTTTTTCTGTATTTGCAACAGCAGTCGTGCTGTTTTGTTCTTGATTATGTTTAATCACTTGATAAGTCAAGGCAGATCCACCACCTGCTAGTAATCCGAGTAGCAGAAATAACCAAAATGCGCCTCTTCTTTTTTTCTTTTGCGGAGGCAATTGCTGTTCAATTTTTTGCCAAATAAAATCAGGTGGCCGTATGTCGGCATCACCCAATTTGTCTTTGAAAAATTGGTCAAATTCGTTTATATTTTTGTTGTTATTATTCACTGTTTTTCCCCTAAAATGTTAGTTAAATCGTTAGTTTTTCTTACTAGCTCTGCTTTCTTTATCATGTCCATCAATAAGTATCGCGCTCGGGCCAGTTGCGATTTGGAGGTGCCTTCACTGATTTCGAGCATTTCGCTGATTTCCTTGTGTGAGTAGCCTTCAATCACATACATGTTGAAGATGGTGCGGTAGCCCGGTGAGAGTTGGTTGATCAGATTCATCAAATCTGCCAACTGCAATTCATCTCCCGGATTTACCCATTCAACTTCCGTGCTGACTTGCTCCACATCGACCACCGGATACATTTTCGAATTTTTGCGATAATGCTCTACAGCAGTATTGACAAAAATACGGCGTACCCAGCCTTCAAATGATCCTTCGCCTCTGTACTTATCAATATTGTTAAAGACCTTTACAAACCCTTCCTGCACTAAGTCTTCTGCAACTTCCCTGTTTTTGGAATAGCGCAGACATACTGCAAACATCTTACCCGACAGCACCTGATAGAGCTTGTATTGCGCATCGCGATTGTTGTTTCTACAACCTTCGATTAACTGATTATATAGTTCTATTTTCCCTTCGTTTGGTTGCATGTTTTTTCAGTATGCTGACATAATTGTTAGAATAATGCGTAAGTGTTTGTTTTTCAATTTATTGTATTGAGGTGCTCGATTAATAATTGAGTGGCTTTTCCACGGTGCGAAAGGGCAG
Source organism: uncultured Chitinophagales bacterium (assembly GCA_964451125.1). Taxonomy (GTDB): domain Bacteria; phylum Bacteroidota; class Bacteroidia; order Chitinophagales; family JADIYW01; genus JADJSS01. The sequence continues at coordinate 1,833 of CAYVGM010000238.1, read as the reverse complement.
ATTTTTCAGATAAGGTCATTTCAGCTAATGATTTTCCGTTAACCAAAAATATGGGGTCATATCCAAACCCATTTGTACCTGTTCTTTCTAGTGCGATCTCACCCTCCAATATTCCGGTAAATTGACATGGCTGACCATTCCAGATAAGCGTAATCACCGTTTTAAACCGTGCTTTTCTGTTGGTAATTCCTTTCATTTTATCTAATACTTTATCCATATTCTTTTCGGCAGACTTATCTTCTCCTGCATAACGAGCACTGATAACACCCGGTTCACCATTCAACGCCTCAATTTCAAGACCGGTATCTTCAGCAAAACAATTCACATTGTAACAGTTATAAATATAATCAGCTTTTTCGTTTGAATTTTCCTCAATTGTAAGATGCGTTTCTGGCAGCTCTGCGTTGCATCCAATATCCGATAAATTTTTAATGTGAAATTTGCCCGATAAAAGTTGCTCTATTTCTTTTACTTTGTGGACATTATTGGTAGCAAATACGATTGTTTTCATCATTTTTGTTGATAATTGAAATTCAGATTGAGGATTTGCTTATGCTGACTGCAATTGAGCCATAGCAAGTCCTGAAAGGCTAAAGCAATGCATTTGCAAGATACGCACTTTTTTGAGTTATACATGCGTAAGCCTGATTCAGGGCGAGACAAACCTTTAGCGAACGTGGATCTCCGAAGCAGTATATGGGCATTAGCCAGCAAAGCGTTTCCTGTGCGAAAAACTAAGGCTTTACGGGTAGGGGAAGGTATGCGCCCAAGTGATAAAAAACTGCGAAAAAGAAAGTATAGCAAGTAAAAGCCTAAGCAAAAAAGTTGCAATAGCAACAGCAAACATAAACACACCTGACGACAACTCCATAAGCAAGCAGACTAAATAACAAAAAGCAGTAAAACAGGCGGTTTCGTTCTCTCGCCTCAGGCGAGATCATCGTTGGCTTTTCAAGCCCGACGAAAACTTAGTTGTTTAGCGGTTCGTGCCTTTGTCAGACAGGTTGTTTGTCAAGTCTTGCAGTTTTGCGTTTAGATTCTTTTAAACGTTTTTCCTTTAACTGTTTAATAAAATTGCTAATCTCAAGGGCTTCTTCTTTTGTCAAAGACTTGTCTTGCATACCTATAAAATCTACGTCTAATTCTTTCAATTTATTTCTCATTTTGGAAAGTATTTGTCAATTAATTTTAGTGCTGAAATTGTGTCAATAATCATAATTCTTCCTCCTATATGCATCGCTCCCAAACTGTCAATGTAATGTTGGATGAGTTGCGTTTTAGAAAAGAAAGAAATGTTTCCTTCGTATCCTCTTTGAAAAGAAAGTTTACAGGCAAAAGCAACCAAATTTCCCGGAACGCCTGCATACATTTTATTCTTGCCCTTGTTAAAGGGTGCACTTTCCACAAGATGCATATAAACATGGTCAGTTTTAACTTCAAGACTTATCAGTCCTTGAATAATCTGCTGATTATTTACAATCGTTAATTTATAAACATCTCTTTCGGGTTGTTTGTACTCAAGTTTCCAATCGAATTGCCATTTATGCTTTTTCGTCAAAGATTAATGTCATTAAAAGAGACAATAGATATTTCTGTGGCAAAACTGTCTCCCGTAACTACATTTTCGATTGAGTTAGTCAGTTTGTCAACTTCGAAATCAAGTTCTATTTTTCTAATTTTTTTCACACCTTGAATTTACAAAAATACTTTCGGTTTGGCAAGTTGGTTTTGTTGGTTTCGGGGTTCGATGGCATGACCGCTAACGGCAGTTTCCCGTTTTAAACGGGACAAGTCGTGAAAAAACCTCGTTTCCGCAACTTCCGTTTTTTAAAG
>CAYVGM010000237.1:3424-4272 GCA_964451125.1 uncultured Chitinophagales bacterium | reverse complement strand
ATCTTTCAAGCCTATGCCGTTTTTAACAGCCATGTACGCCCCCGTGTGCTTCCAACTGTAAAACGAATATCGGTTGCTAAATCCAAGCCGGGTAAGTATTTTTTTGTGTTCTTTGCTTAAATAATCCCGTTGAAGCTGTTCGTTGTTTCGTGTGAGTAAATAGTAATGCTCCGGCAGTCCGTGTAAATTTAGTTTGGCAAACTCCGGTACAAATGGTGCGGGGATGGCTACGCTCTGTGTGCGCTTGTTTTTAGAAAATTGTGCATCCAATCGGATAGAGCCATCTACTAAATTTATATTTTCCAATTTCAAACAGCGCATTTCGCCCGGCCGTATAAAACAATAATATTGTAACTGGCAGGCGAACCACAACAGCGGGTTTTCTTTACTTATCGTTTCTTTCAATAGTTGTACCTGAAAGGCATTAAAAAACATTTTTCCTTTGCGTGCCTCCGGCAGCTTCTTTATATCCGCGAAATGGTTGAACCGTACCAGATTTTCTTTTACAAAGTCTGCAAAAAGTCGATTGAGCGTAATCAAATAACTGTTAACTGTTGTGTTATTTCGCAATAGCAATTCACGCAGGTATCGGTCAATAACTTTCTTATCAATCTTGCGCAGCTTATTTATCCGGTTCCTACGACAGAAATCTAAAAAATCATTGATTTTACTTTTATACGATGTCCACGATTTGTAACGCAGATAAGGTTTGCGTTTTTCTAATGCATTGTCAAATACTCTTTGCAGCTCATCTATGTTAAATTCCTTTTCTGTTGTAGCCGGTTCAAGTGTAAATAAAAGCCTTTTAGCTGCATAAAATCGTTCGTCGGGATTTGAATAACGGTTTA
>CAYVGM010000237.1:0-3414 GCA_964451125.1 uncultured Chitinophagales bacterium | reverse complement strand
ATAACTTATAGGGGAAATTTACGCCTGCCTGCCGCACGTAATAGAGAAAATACCAACGAACAGAGGTATCGCCATCAGCGGCATAGAGAGTATATCCCTTTTCTGAGAGAAAAAATTTTTTTTCTATTGACTTATCCATTTCAAAATTGGAAATGAACAATCGCAATAGCAGTTAAAAAATTACATCGTGTCCATTTTTAACAAGTGAGAAATAGTGAATTTTCTAATCTGTTAAAAATTTTTCTTACATTTTATTGATTTTCAATAAGTTGTAAGACAGTAGCGGAGACGATGAGATTCGAACTCATGATAAGCTTTTGGCCTATACACACTTTCCAGGCGTGCTCCTTCAACCACTCGGACACGTCTCCTTTTTTGTTTGCAGGATGCAAAAGTAGCAATTTACCTGCATAAATGAAAATCAGGAAGATTTTTAGAACAATAAATATCTTTAGTAATATAATATATATATAATTAAATATTAAAACATCCGATAAATAGCAAGTTTTTGCAAATTGTATGGAATAAAAAGATAATATCTCATTTAACATCTGGCAGGAAAAAGGTATCAAAAAATACTACTTAAAAATAAAATACAAATTTTGAAACAGAAAAAATAAAAAAGCACTTAGCTTTATTTCTAAGTGCTTGATTTTTTAGTGACCGCGGCACGAATCGAACGTGCGACCGACTGCTTAGAAGGCAGTTGCTCTATCCCCTGAGCTACGCGGCCATTCGTCAATAACAAAATTTTGTCAGCATTAACAAAACGCCATTTTTTTACAACGAATTGCAAAGATATTTGTAAATTGACTAATTTCCCAAAAAATCAAATAAAATTTATGTCAAGTTCACAAGTACAGATAGAACCTTCATGGAAAAACCGATTGCAGGCAGAGTTTGAAAAGCCTTATTTTACAGTACTCAAGCGCTTCTTAAATGAAGAGAAACAACTGGGAAAAATCATTTATCCCAAGGGAAGCGATATTTTCAATGCATACAATTCTACACCTTTTGACCGGGTAAAGGTGGTCATTCTTGGTCAAGATCCTTATCATGGAGCAAATCAGGCGCATGGCTTATGCTTTTCCGTTCAGCATGGCATTAAGCCGCCACCCAGCCTCGTGAATATTTACAAAGAAATAAAAAACTGCTATCCTGACTTTGTCATTCCCAGACATGGCTGTTTGCAAAAATGGACGACACAAGGTGTTTTCTTGCTGAACGCTATCTTAACTGTTGAAGCCAACCAGCCGGCATCTCATCAGAAACGGGGGTGGGAGGAATTTACCAATGCTACCATCTCACAACTATCCAAAAACAGGAAAGGACTCATCTTTTTGCTCTGGGGTAATTTTGCCCAACAAAAATCTGCTTTGATTGATGAGCGAGAGCACTTTATATTAAAGTCAGCACATCCTTCGCCTTTCAGTGCGTATAATGGCTTTCTGGGAAATCAGCATTTTAAGAAAGTGAATGACATACTCGCTTCGCGAAATGACACGGAAATTGACTGGAGTTTATAATTGAATTCAGTAATTTTGCAATAAAGAAGAACACAATTCTTAATTTCTTTTCACTCTTAATACCAATCCTATGCATTTACATCCAGAAAAAGACAGAAGCAATATCGAACATAATGAAGAGCATGTGCATAGTTCAGACTTTATCCGCGACATCGTAATTGGCATGAGCGACGGGCTGACAGTGCCTTTTGCTTTAGCCGCCGGACTGAGTGGCGCTGTTTCTTCAACTGCTCTGGTGGTTACAGCCGGAATTGCAGAAATTGCTGCCGGATCCATTGCTATGGGTTTGGGTGGTTATTTGGCTGGACAAACTGAAATAGACCATTATGGCACAGAAGAAAAGAGAGAATACTACGAAGTAGACAATCTGAGACATAAAGAGATTGCTGAAACTGAAGAAATTTTCCGCAATATGGGCTTGAGTGAAAATACGATAAAATATGCGGTGCATGAACTGGCAGAAGACAAGGACAAATGGGTGAAATTTATGATGAAATATGAATTGGGTTTGGAAGAACCGGATCCGAAACGTGCCAGAAAATCGGCATTTACCATTGGCATCTCTTATATAATAGGCGGATTAGTACCCCTCGTTCCTTATTTCTTTTTTGAAGACCCCAAACAAGGATTAGTCTATTCTGCCATTATAACCTTAATCAGCTTGTTTGTTTTTGGTTATTTTAAATCAAAATTAACCGGACAGCCACTCTTCAAAGGAGCTCTGAAAGTAACAGCCATCGGTGCGGTAGCCGCAGGTACAGCTTATATCGTGGCAAAATTAATTGGCGGATAGAGCCTCAAAAAATAATATTGTTTTCCTGTAAATTGTATTAACTTTCGGGAAATATCAAACTTATGGAAAACTTACCACTTGACAATGACTTGATACAAAGTCAACAACCAGAAGGAAAATCATTACAAGATTTATTAACTCATGGTTATTCTACTCAATCTGTTGAGTATATTAAACAAGGATTTGAAATCTTTAAACAAAATGCTTTTGGATTTATTGGATATCTGTTTGTTATTGGTATTGCAGTTGCAATATTAGGAATGATTCCTTTCGTCAAAATGATTGTTTCATCAATGGCAGCACCATTCTTAGTGGGAGGTTTTATTGTGGCAGATAAGATAGCAAAGGGAGAACCCAATTCGTTTTCTAATTTTTTTGATGGAACCAAAAAATTTAAAGATTTATTTCTTTCGACCTTTATCATGTATTTAATATTCGGTGTAATTTATCTTGTTATAGCCGGTTGGCCAATGTTTAAAATCTCATTTTTGGGGATACGTCCGAGTTACGGAAGTGGTTCAATGAATGATATATTACAAATGAGTCAGCAAATGTCTGCCTATGCCGGCAGGAGCATGTTGGCATCATTAGCACTTATGCTTGTAAGCCTGTTTTTTATTTTTTCCAGTCTCTTAATCTGGTTTGCCAATCATGATGCCATTAAATCTTTAGATGTAAGCCGTAAGTTGGTCACTAAAAAATATGTAAACTGGTTAGGTTTTTTCTTGCTTCTCGTATTACTTAATTTCGCCGGAGCAATTTGTTTGCTTGTAGGATTATTTATTACTATTCCTACAAGTATATGTGCAATGTATGTGGCTTATAAAGATGTTACCGGATTATATCTGAAAGATTAATTAGCTGATTGCTTTTTTCAAACAATCGTACAAAATTTCTAAGGTAAAAGGTTTTGGCAAAAAACCGGAAAAACCGAAGGCAATAAATTCATCTTCCTGATTGCTGACTAAGCTTGCCGTGCTGGCAATGACTTTGGTTTTTTTATGTTTTTTAAGTTTGCGAATTTCGGTAAGCGCTTCAAATCCGTTCATTTCAGGCATGTCAAGATCCATAATAATGAGGTCTATGTCTGAAGTA
>CAYVGM010000236.1:1826-4280 GCA_964451125.1 uncultured Chitinophagales bacterium | reverse complement strand
TTCCGGCTTTTTTGATTTAAATAAGCCTCAATTTTCAGTTTGTGCATTTCTCCACTATTCCAAACTTTTTTTCTTATTTTACGGCTTTGTTTTAAGTATGTACAAATACATCTTCCATAAACTGCTGTATGGTTTCTTGGTACTGCTGGGCGTAATACTTGTTGTATTTACCTTGTTTAATATTTTGCCTGTTGATCCTGCTCGTCTTACCCTGGGTCAGCGAGCTGATGTTGAATCAGTAGAAGCTATCAATAAAGAATTAGGATTAGATAAGCCTAAAACCGTTCAGTTTTTTTTGTATCTCAATGATTTATCTCCTGTTTCCATTTATGAAAATTCGAAACAAGCACAAAAGAAATACAATTACCTAAAGTTGATTCCTTTTGGTCATAATGTCGTAGTGTTGAAAAAGCCTTATTTGCGCCGTTCATTTCAAACAAAAGAAGAGGTAATTACAAAATTAGTCAGCAAATTTCCAAGTACGTTACTATTAGCTATTTCATCTATCATTTTAGCCATACTCATTGGTATCCCTTTGGGAATTTTTGCTGCATTAAAACACAATTCCTGGTTTGATAATTTGGCTATGAGTATTTCTGTATTGGGAATTTCAGTTCCATCATACGTATCTGCCATGTTACTGAGTTTTTTATTCGGTTATTTGTGGAATCGTTTTACGGGCTTGGAACAAACCGGAAGTTTATTTATGATAGATGACTATGGTAATGATGTGCTGGTATTAAAAAACTTAGTATTACCAACAATAGCATTAGGCACACGTCCGGTGGCCATCATATTTCAATTGACCAGAAGCACTATGCTTGATATTTTATCCCATGATTATATCCGTACAGCCCGTGCCAAGGGATTAAGCGAACGATGGGTGATTTTTAAACATGCACTGCGTAATGCATTAAATCCGGTGGTAACCAGTATTTCAGGTTGGTTTGCCTCTTTATTAGCCGGAGCCTATTTTGTCGAAATGATATTTAATATTGACGGTATTGGCTCTATGACTGTAAATGCACTTCAAACCTTTGACTTCCCTGTGGTGATGGGTTCTGTATTATTTACCGCTTCTATTTTTGTATGTATGAATATTTTTGTGGATTTACTTTATGGCATTCTTGACCCTCGAATTCGATTAGCAAAATAGTTATTCTTTCTGCAACATCTTGCTTTTGTATCAAGCAATATCTAAATGAATTAAAAAACAGTCATTATGTGCTTCCATGCTTCTAATACGAAAACAGCTGTGCAGGTAGAGCAATTTTATCCTGCAACATTTACAGACAAGTCAGCTTATATACCCAATATTCATTTTTCCGGATTTGAATATCCCAAAATGCCCGTTATTACACATCAGGAACAAGATAAAATTCAGCTATACAATTGGGGATTAATTCCAAACTGGTCAGCTGATAATAAAATCAGACAACATACATTAAATGCCCGATTCGAAACTTTGCAAGAAAAGCAATCATTTAAAAATATAATGACTAACAGATGCCTCATATTGGCAGATGGCTTTTATGAATGGAAATGGCTCGATGCTAAAGGCAAAAGCAAAGAACAATACTATATTACTTTGCCCGACAAGGGGCTATTTGCTTTTGCAGGATTGTATGATACGTGGTTTGATACAGAAACCAAAACAACTTTAAATACATTTACAATTGTAACTACAACAGCTAATCAATTTATGGCTGAAATACACAATCATGGCAAGCGCATGCCTCTGATACTCAACAGAGAACAAGAACGTAACTGGCTGGACAAACAAAAAGCATTTTATCCAGATTCCAATGTTTTACTTACTGCAAATTGCATAAACCAAAAACCGACTACCAATAACAATCAGTATAGTTTGTTTTAATTGTAACATAAATTACAACAAAAGTAAAATCATTTATTGTAATGCTGAAAAAGGCAATGTGGTCAAAAATGGAGGCAGTTATACTGTAAAAAATGACATGTTATTTTGCTACAGAGACGCTTCTGGTTTCTCTGATAACGGTAACTTTTATTTGTCCGGGATAGGTCATCTCATCTTGAATTTGTTGAGCTATTTTAAATGAAAGTTCTTCTACTTTTTTATCATCTACTTTTTCTGCTTCTACTAATACCCGCAATTCTCTGCCTGCTTGAATGGCATAAGCTTTCTGAACTCCTGAATATGCTTGCGCCATTTTCTCCAACTCGTCTATTCTCTTCATATAGCTTTCCATCATTTCACGGCGGGCTCCGGGGCGGGCTCCTGAAATGGCATCACAAGCTTGTATAATCGGCGAAATAAGATAGAGCATTTCCATTTCATCGTGATGTGCCCCTACTGCATTAATGATGGCAGCTTGTTCACCAAATTTTTCACACAGCTTAGCGCCTAAAAGCGCATGCGAAAGTTCCGGATTTTCATCAGATACTTTACCTATATCATGTAATAATCCTGCACGT
>CAYVGM010000236.1:0-1816 GCA_964451125.1 uncultured Chitinophagales bacterium | reverse complement strand
GTTTGGCCATTTTTGCATTCAATCCCAGTTCGCTGGCCATAATAGCACATAAATTAGCAACCTCGCGTGAGTGCTGTAATAAGTTTTGTCCGTAAGAAGAACGGAAACGCATTTTTCCTACCAAACGAATCAGCTCCGGATGTAAGCCGTGAACACCTAAGTCAATAACTGTGCGCTCACCTATTTCCATGATTTGCTGTTCAAGTTGTTTTTCAGTTTTAGCAACAACTTCTTCTATTCTTGCCGGGTGGATACGTCCATCCGTTACAAGTCTTTGTAAGGAAAGACGTGCAATTTCCCGTTTATATGCATCATAACCCGAAATTATTATAGCTTCTGGAGTATCATCTACAATAATTTCGACGCCGGTTGCTGCTTCCAAAGCTCTGATATTACGTCCTTCACGACCTATTATTTGGCCTTTTTGTTCATCACTCGACAAATTAAACACAGATACTGTGTTTTCAATAGCGCTCTCTGCTGCAGTACGTTGTATAGTTTGGATAACAATTTTCTTTGCTTCTTTTCCGGCTTTTAATTTAGCTTCGTCTATAGCATTCTTCACATAAGCCAGAGCCTCCGTTTGTGCTTTGCCTTTCAACTGTTCTACTAATTGTGCCTTTGCTTCATCAGCACTAAGTTTGGCAACTTGTTCTAATTTGGCAATATGCTCAGATTGTGCCTTTTCAAGTTCATTACGTTTATTTTGCGCTATTTCTAATTGCTTATTTAAGTCGGCTTTAATATCTTCATTTTCTTTTTCTTGCTTACCTAAGTTAGCCATTCGGTCTTTTAGCGATTGCTCTGTTTGTTTCAGCTTGCTTTCAGACTCACTGATTTTCTTGTTTTTCAGGTCAATTTCTTTATTGTGCTCTTCTTTTAATTTCAGAAAATGCTCTTTAGCCTCCATCATTTTATCTTTTTTGATGGATTCTGCTGTTGACTGCGCCTCTTTTTTGACTAAGTCTGCTTCTGCTTTGGCTTTTTCCTGAAGGTCATTTGCTTTTTGTTCTATTGATTTTGCACGTTCTTCGATAAGCTTAGCTTCTGCTATTTGTTTGTCAACATTTGCTTTGCTTATCATCTTTCCAATGATAAAACCGATTACCAATGCAACAACTCCTGATATAATGCTTAATAGTATAGGATCCATAAACTGTGTAATTTATATAGTGATTAAAATAGTTTACCAAATTATGGGTAAAAAACAACAGCTTGAAACTGTACTTATAAACAATTATGGAAAGAGTATCAGAAAAGCGTTAAGCCAAGGGCTTTATCCAGTATGATTTCCAACTCATCCAATTTGGTGTCAATATTGGCGTTGGTAGCTTTATTTTTATTTTGCAATACATCTGTGGTAGCTTGTAATGCAATCATGGATAAAAAATCTTGTCGGTCGCGAGTAAGCAACGTTTTTTGATAATCGGCAATTTTATCATTTATTTCTTTTGCTGCCTGGCGTACATATCCTTCTTCATCTTGTGCAACTTTCAGTTTGTAAGGACGTCCTGCAATTAAAAGATTTATGTTTAAGTGTTCTGCCATGTATCTTTAAGTTACTGTACTAATTTTGCCAAACAATCATCAATCTCAGTCATAAATTCTTTCAGTTTCTGTTTGGTTGCTGCTCTCTCATTTTCTGATAAATACACTTCTTTTGTTGTTTTTACCAATTTTATTTGTTCGTTTAAATTTTCTTTTTCTTTGTTTTGTTCAATTATTTTCTGCTCTAAGTTATTAATTTTTTGCTGAAATGCAAGAATTTGTTCTTCAAGTTTAGCATTTTTATCCAAAATCATTTGAATTTTTTTAA
>CAYVGM010000235.1:2556-4289 GCA_964451125.1 uncultured Chitinophagales bacterium | reverse complement strand
CAATCTGAATAATGCTGTCTGCATAGTTGCTGTTTTCCATCACAAAGGCAGAATCGGCTTGAATTATTAGAGCTTCAATTTCGGGATAGGTTGGTTCATTAGGTGCTATCGTTTCTGAGCTGCAAGCTACAAAGAACAGAAGGGTTAATAATATAAAATATAAACTAAAATAGTTTTTCATAAGCGCATGGTTTATTACGCAAATAAATCAATCACTGTGAATATACAAAAGTACGTGCTTAAATCTCGTAATAGGAGATAAAATAATTGACTAATAACTGAATACTTTTTACAAGCTACTTAAAAATTACTCAATACTGCTCTTTCTCATTCGGAAAATAATTGCTTTTTACATCGGCAATATACTGTGCTGTGGCTTCTTTTATTTGGTCATATAACTCTAAATAGCGACGTAAAAAACGGGGTTTAAATTCGTGGGTAATGCCAAGCATGTCATGGGTAACCAAAACTTGTCCGTCCACACCTCCGCCTGCACCTATACCAATTACCGGGATAGAAATGGTCTTAGCAACTTTTTCTGCCAAATGTGCCGGAATTTTTTCCAGCACTAAAGCAAAACAACCAATGCTTTCTAAATATTTGGCATCTTCAATCAGCTGCTCTGCTTCATCTTCTGCCTTTGCACGCACTGAGTAGGTGCCGAATTTGTAGATGGATTGCGGTGTTAAGCCCAAATGTCCCATCACCGGAATGCCTGCTGTTAAAATTCGGATGATAGATTCACCAATTTCCTGTCCGCCTTCTAACTTTACGCCATGTCCTCCCGTTTCCTTCATTACTCGAATGGCTGCATTCAGCGCCTCCAATGAATTGCCCTGATATGAACCAAAAGGCAAATCTACCACGACAAAACAACGCTTAATGGCACGCACCACGCTTTGAGCATGGTATATCATTTGGTCTAATGTAATGGGCAGGGTGGTTTCGTGTCCCGCCATCACGTTAGATGCCGAATCGCCTACTAATAAGATATCTATACCGGCATCATCCAGAATTTTCGCCATTGAAAAATCATAAGCCGTTAACATGGAAATTTTCTCACCACGTTGTTTCATCTCTTTCATCTTGTGCGTGGTAACGCGTTTTATTTCATTTGTAGCCGCCGACATTATCCTAAATTTTAGGTAATAAAGGTAGCATTTATTTGGAATTCTTAATCTATCCTTTTATGCTTGGGATATTAGCCCTATCTTTGTTGTAGCAAATCAGCAGATACAAAAACTAATTTTTATGAAGTTCTTAAATACCATGACAGATGCTGAATTGGTAGAGTTTGGCAAAAAAAACCACGACGCCTATATCAATGCTCAGCCATTTCCAAGCGGTTATTACGACAATCTTTTTAATCCGGAATTATTGCGCGAAATCATAAAAGAATTTCCTGTAATTGGCAAAGAAAAAGAAGACATACAATATAGCAATCCCAACGAGGTAAAACTGGCAACAAAAGGCGAATATCGTTTTGGTCCAAATACAAAAGCATTTGTGCATTACCTCAATTCACAGCCCTTTCTGGAATTTCTTCAAAACCTAACGGGTATTAAAGAAACACTTATACCGGATCCGTATTTTGAAGGCGGAGGTTTCCATGAAATAAAACCGAACGGCTATTTGAAAATGCATGTCGATTTTCATAAACATAAACTCACAAATTTAGACAGACGGTTGAATATTCTGGTTTATTTGAATGAAGACTGGAAAGATGAATATGG
>CAYVGM010000235.1:0-2456 GCA_964451125.1 uncultured Chitinophagales bacterium | reverse complement strand
TTTAACGGATTTGTTAACCTTGCCAATGATTTACTGCCACCGATTATTGTGAAAACAATAAAAAAATTCAGGAATACATAGTTTCTGACGCAGTACAAATGGGAAGTATTACCTTTGCGACTGCTTAATTAATGATATGGAAAAAATAGTGCAGTGTGTGGTTTGCAATCACACAGATTTCAGAATTTATACCGAAGCCATAGACAATTATTCTAACGAAAGCTTTAATGTGCAGCAATGCAATGCTTGTGGATTTGTATTTACTAATCCCCGTCCGGAAGAAGCTGCCATCGGCAAATATTATAATGCACCCACCTATATGTCGCATACCAGCCATTCTAAAGGCATGGTACAGTCCATTTATCGGTTTGCACGCAATTACATGAAAAAAAGGAAACTAAAGCTTATCCAAAATCTGATTCAAAAAGAAAATCAATTCGATTTGTTGGATTATGGCTGTGGTACCGGAGACTTTCTTTCTTTTATGAAACAAAACAAGATAAACACCATTGGCATAGAACCGGATGAGATGGCAAGAAAAGTAGCCAATGAAGTTAATCAGATACAAGTATATGCCCTCGATGAGTTAAAGAAAATAGAAGAAAATAAGTTTGATGTCATCACGTTGTGGCATGTATTGGAACATATTTATCCGGTGCATGAGCAACTGGATTTTTTTAAGCGTTGGTTAAGAAACAAAGGCAAACTCATTATTGCAGTTCCCAATATCGAAAGTTTTGATTCTGCTCATTATGGCAAGTATTGGGATGCGTTGGATGTACCCCGTCACATTTATCATTTTTCACCTTCTACGGTGCAAAAACTGGTGGAACAACATGGGTTTGCGTTAACACAAATGACACCGCTGCCACTTGATGCCTATTATGTTTCGATGCGCAGTGAATGGCATAAAGGAACACCTAAGTGGTTATCGTTTCCCAAAGCTGTAATAAGAGGTTTTTTGAGTAATCGCTCTGCAAAAAAAGACGGAAACTACAGCAGCCTGATTTATGTTTTTGAGAAGAAATAGTAACTATTTTACTTAATACATGCTATCCCAGATGAAGAAAGCACGGCAAATATATGAGATAATTTGGGATGCTTACCGTTATTACCGGCATGACTCGGTATCAAAATTTTGTGCCGCACTATCCTATTACACTTTATTCTCATTACCTCCGCTACTGCTTTTACTACTCAAGATAACCGGGTTTTTTATCAACCCAGCCGATATAGAAACGGAATTACTGAAAGATCTGACAGAGTTGTTGGGCAAATCTACTGCCACAGAAATCAATAATGTAATTCAACAAATGAATGTATTTAATACTAACGGATGGATTACTTTGTTCAGCACCATTACTCTTATTTTTGGTGCTTCCGGCATCTTTTCTGAGATACAGAGTACCTTGCATATTATTTGGGAACCCATTTATTTGCAACAACGAAACTGGAAATCGACTTTGCTCAACCGTTTGTTTTCATTGCTGATGATTATACTTTGTTCGGCATTGGTTTTAGTATCTATGTTATTAAATACAGTGCTCAATTTTACACATCAGTATCTCGTTGTTTTATTAAAAGCATCAACCGTAACGATATTATCGCTTGCCAACTCCGGTCTTATTTTTATTTTGACGACCATCTTGTTTTTATTTATATATCGGATATTACCTTTCGTGAGACTAAGATGGAAATACGTATTTACAGCATCCGTTAGTGCCTCAGTATTGTTTTTGTTTGGTAAATATATAATAGGATTATACCTCGCTAAAATGAAAATCATAAGCATTTACGGCGCAGCCGGAACCATTATTATCTTGCTGGTTTGGGTATATTACATGTCTGCATTATTATATTTCGGAGCAGAAGTAGCCAAAGCATATTATCTGGCAGATAAAAAAAATATACAAAAAGAAACTGAAAAGAAATTAGCATCAGTGTATGAAAAAACTGAACATCAATAATTACTATCCTGTATAGATGGAACTTATAAAGGAAACGGGTTGTTGTATTTTTATTTCTTGAAAGAAAAGTGACTAAATTAAATCTATGCATACTTCACTTCAGCAAAATATTTTTTTCGTCAAAGAACATGTCGGGTTATTTAAAGTAGCCAGCAACTACGATATTTTCCATCCCGAATCAAGGGAATTGCTTATAGAATGCCGCGAACCGAATATCGGTTACTTTACCAAATTATTTAGAATATTGGGTTATAAAGTAATGACGCCTTTTAATATTGAAGTAAAGACAACCGACGGCATCCTTATTACCAGAATAAAGAGAGGCACTGTGTTTTTTCGGTCTGTGGTAGAAGTATTTGATGAAAAAGAACAACTTATCGGAAAATTCAGGCAGCGCATGCTGAGCTTGGGCGGCAAGTTTGATGTACTTGATGCAAACGACCATGTAATATGCACACTTAAAGGTAAATGGGCAAGCTGGGAATTTTC
>CAYVGM010000234.1:0-4291 GCA_964451125.1 uncultured Chitinophagales bacterium | reverse complement strand
ATAAAATTAAATCCACTTAAAACGATGCCTTTACCTAACTGGCGTATTACTTACACCGGGTTTTCTAAAACAAAATGGGGTAAAAAACTATTTACATCGTTTAATATTGAACATGGATATAACTGTACGTTTAATGTTGGTTCTTACGTAACTAATCTGAAATATTTAGGCTTGCCGGGTTATTATGGTGAGGATTTATATTATGTACCTGAACAACTGGATTCAATTTCGGGAAATTATTACAGTTATTACCTCATTCCACAGGTAGTCATAAATGAGCAATTTTCGCCTTTAATAGGAATTGATATTACATGGAAAAATTCGTTAATTACCAACTTTGAATTTAAGAAATCACGAACATTGGGATTGAGTATGCTGGACTATCGTTTGACAGAAACCCGTAGCACAGAATATTCATTTGCTTTAGGCTATAAATTGGCAAAGTTCAAAATACCATTTAAGATTAAAGGCAAGCGAATTACATTGAATAATGATATCAATATGCGTGCAGACTTTTCTTATAGGGATGACCGTACTTTGAGTTACCGTTTGGACCAAAATATTGCAGAGCCAACACGTGGACAAAAGATGATTTCCTTAGCAGCTACTATCGACTATGTAATTAATAACAAATTGAATGTACGTTTGTTTTATGATTTCAGAAAAACGATACCTGCTACATTGGCATCCTATCCTACACGCTCACATCGTGGTGGAATCACATTCCGCTTCTCATTGACACCTTAGAAATTTTGTATTCAAGAAAAATTAGAAAAAAGTTTGATGGATTTATAAAAATTGAAAAATAAGTTTTATATTTGCACTCCTGAAAAACGAGGAATTAGGTAATAAGATAACATAGAATACGTGCCTGTCAACTCGCATCTGGCGAGACGGGTTCGAGAATAGTTCTTTAATTTTGGATCGGTAG
Organism: uncultured Chitinophagales bacterium; assembly: GCA_964451125.1. Lineage (GTDB taxonomy): Bacteria > Bacteroidota > Bacteroidia > Chitinophagales > JADIYW01 > JADJSS01. Next base: position 3,360 of record CAYVGM010000234.1, on the reverse strand, counting down.
CTCATCCCGATGTGTCGGGAGGTTAGCATAAGTGCCTGTCATCTTGCCTGAGGCAAGACGGGTTCGAGAATAGTTCTTTAATTTTGGATCGGTAGTTCAGTTGGTTAGAATACGTGCCTGTCACGCACGGGGTCGCGGGTTCGAGTCCCGTCCGGTCCGCCAACACAAAAAAGCTCTCATTTTTTTATGAGAGCTTTTTTATTTTTACGACAATATAATAAGACCAGAAATGTACTTTGTCTTTATTATTGAGAGCTTAGTCGATGGTGATTTTTACAAAGGGTTTACAACAAACTATTTGAAAAGATTAGATGAACATAATAATGGTGAATCTCGGTTTACTGCCAGTAAGCGACCTTGGAAGTTGATATTCGTTCACCAATTTGAAACCAAAAAAGACGCACTAATACAAGAAAAGAAACTTAAAAGATGCAATAAAAAGTATTTGCTTTGGCTAATTGAACAACCTATTAATTTGCTCAACAATTTTTGAATAAACATCGTGCCTGTCATCTCGCCTGATGCGAGACGGGTTCGAGTCCCGTCCGGTCCGCCAACACAAAAAAGCTCTCATTTTAATGAGGGCTTTTTTTTATTTTTATAAAATAGAGTGATATGTACTTTGTCTATATTATTGAGAGCTTAGCTGATGGGGATTTTTACAAAGGGCTTACAACAAACTATTTGAAAAGATTAGATGAACATAATAATGGTGAATCTCGGTTTACTGCCAGTAATTTAACTAAAAAAAGCTATACTTCATCGTTCAACCCTTCTGTGCTTTTATCTTCGCGCAGTGCTTTGTTAAGTGCTATACTGTGATTGATTTCAAAACCAAATAAAAGTACAAATGCATTCAGATAAATCCACATCATAATGACTATCATTATGCCCAAAGAACCATACAATCTGTTGAAATTATTAAGATAAGATGTGTAGATTCTGAACAAGTAGGACATGAGAATAGATACGGCAGTTGCAAATGTAGCTCCAGCTGAAAAATAGCGGTATTTTTTTATAACCGAAGGGCCGAAATAATAGACTAATGCGTAAGTATTAAAAAAACTAAGGATAATAATTATAGTTTTTGATATTTTCAGTACATGCTCAATAATCGTGTCTTTTGCATTTAACCATGTTAACATTAGTTGTATTACTTCTTTGCCTTTTAAAATAAATAATACGGCAATAATAAGTTGTGTATTAACTAGTACTAGTATGCGTATTGAGGCAATTCTTTTTTGCCAAAAATTTCGTTTCTTAAAGGTGTGATTCATCTTGTCAAAAGCACGCATCATGCTGGTAACACCACCTGAAGCAACAAATATTGCCAGAAAGAAATTGATTGAGGTAAGTCCGCCGCGTTGTATGCTTACAATATCTTTAATAGTCGATTCTAGAATAGGAAAGACACCATTGGGCAAAATTTCATTCAGGAAATTTAGTACCAACTTGTCAAAGTGTTTTATAGGTACATAAGGGATCAGTGAAAATAAGAAGATGATACCCGGGAATAATGCAAGAATAAAAAAAAATGAAATGGATGAAGCTCTGATACTTAAAGTATCATTACGCAATTCATCTCTTAATTTTATCAATACGTCATAAATTGGAATGCCTTCAAATCCAGGCAAAACTAGTGTTCTTATACGTTCTTTGAAACGTTCAGAGCGCAATAGTCGATTATATTTGTCAAAAGTTGATATAAAAAATAGCTTTGTTTACCATAACGAAAATACAAAACTATACTTCTTCGACAAAAAATTAATTTGACAATAAATAGGTAAAAAATGCGTGGCGCGCCTTAGGCGCGCCACGCTGACTTCAAAAATAATAAAAAAATTGGCACTTAGTTGACATCTATTTTCCTTTCCGTGCGCTTAGCTTCTTCTGTTTTGGGTATGCTTATGATTAATACTTCATGTTCAGATTTTGCTGAAATTTGTTCTATATCAGCTTGACCATTTAAAAAAAGACTTCGCTCAAATACTTTCACCGGAAATTCCTGACGAATAAAATTAGGCTCTTCCGATATTTCTTTTTTACCGCTGATATATAAAATATCATCGGTTACTTTCAGCGTAATCTGTTCTTTGGAAAAACCGGTGGCAAACACTTCTACTATAAAACTGTTTTCAGTTTCAGAAATATTCATGGGTACATTGAATTTCGGTCGCTTAAAACCGCTACCATATGGTGATGAAAATCTGTTGCCATAAAAGGAAGGTCCGAACCCGGTGCCACAATGTCCGGCATGTGCGTGGCTTTTGCAATTTTTGTACATCTTTTATTTATTTAATAGTGTAGAATCTGTTGAAAGCGCTGGTGTGCTCTTCGTTTCATCTTTGTTATCTGTATGTCTTTCTTTATACATTTTATGACAACAAGTTTGTTCATTTTTATAATCGCAATGACCATTTGCATGATGGTGTCTGGCTTTTAGTGCACCAAATGTGCCTATAGCGGCAAGCAAGACGATAAACGGCATAATTCTTCTTCGTTTCATTTTTTCATTTTTTTAGTTGTAATAAATTTATTTTTTGTTTGATTTAGGCAGATAAGGCATGCCGGGCATTTGATTTTTAAAAAGTTCATATTCTTCATCCGAAAAATTTCTGATGGTGTCAGTATAAGATGCAAATGGGCGTGCATGATGGTAGGCAAATCTTCTGCGCATGCCGGCAAAAAACAGCATTTTCATAAGAATCATGAAAAAGAAAATGGCAGATATAAAACCTGGCATAAAAAACAGCACAGCTCCGATGATTGCACCTGCAAATAATGATTTTAAAATTGAAGTTGTCATTTAGTTTGTTTTTGAATGAATAATGTCTACAAACTATAAGACGAAGCAAGTTGATTTTTACTTTAAAAAAAATATTTTTTAGAAGTTGACTGTCAAAGTTGTGATAAGTGATTTTTTTTAGATTTTGAAGCTATGTCCGTATATTCAAATGAATTTAAACAGGCAATTAAGGTAGCCTTCGTAGATTCGGGAGTTATAAGTTTATCTATCATTTTCACATTCAAGCAGTGATGCAGATTTGCAAACTGATCATGAAATTCCTGAAAGCATTTCTGTTTTACAACTGATTTATCTGCAGCTGCTTCAAATTGTTTTTTGTAAATTATTTCGAAGGCTGCATCTAAACCCATGACTGCAATTTGTGCATTTGTCCAGGCAAAGGCATAATTAGCGCCCATATCTTTAGGGCACATGGCTGCGTAGGCACCACCTATTAATTTATTAATGACCAAATTAATTTTAGGAACAGTTGAGTTTGATATACTGTCCAGGATTTTTGCACCTGCTAATAATATGCCTTGTTCTTCTGCATCTTTTCCGGGCATAAAACCGGG
>CAYVGM010000233.1:0-4326 GCA_964451125.1 uncultured Chitinophagales bacterium | reverse complement strand
AGTTATGATGAATGCTGAATCCATCTGCAAAACCATATTTACTCCATATCTTATCCCCCAAACCATAATAGAAATATCTTAATGCAGCCATACTTTCTTTTGGTGTGTATGGCATGGAAGAAATGGCTGCCGTTGGTTGTATAACTCCCCTGTCATTTTCAGGACTGTGTGCTACATAACCTTTGTAACTATCCCCAGCAGTTAATCCCCAGCATACATCGCTGTAGCCTTTAAACTTATTTGGGTTTTCAATACAATACGCCCTGTTGATAAGCGTATGATTTTTCCCTTGCATAAAATAATCATTGCCGAGGCTGTCTGTTAATCCATTAGGGTCAATCCCCTGGAAAGTATATTGTTCAAAAAACAAAGGGCCGCCTTTGTCCTTATCATAGTTTCCTAACGGCAGCTTGTAGCCGTAATATTCTCTGCCATTTTTAAACCCAAAACTTCCGGTCCATGTTCCATTATACACATCTGGAGAGATGGCGTGATACTGTGATGAAGCAGACATTATATAAGTAATCAAACATTCATTATAACCCCACACTGGAAAGTTCATATCAAACCCATTGTAAGGGCTCCAGTGCCAGAATAATTTATTTTGCCCATTGCTGTGCCAGTTCCAGTTAGCGGCGCCCCACATCTGGTTAATGCGTTTGCGTAAATAAACTTCTCTTGGCACATCTTTATTAAAATATTCCCTTGCACACAAAAAACCCATCAGCAAATAGCTTGTTTCAACAATATCTGCGCCATCATCCAGCCTGTCAAATCTTATCGTCTTTCCTGTTCTGCCATTCATAAAATGAGGATAGATGCCATGATAACAATCTGCATTGATTAAGAAATCTGCAATCTTTATTAATCTTCTTACAGCAGTATCTCTTCCAATCCATCCTCTTGACACTGCCACCACAGTACTCATAATTCCAAAACCTGTACCGCCTATTGCGCCTGCATCGGGCCCGAATGTGGTATGAGAAAAGTTTGGTTCATCCCATGCTTCATTGATGTAATCCCAGTAATGCTCGGCAAGCACTGTATTATCTCTTTCCAACGCTAATCCGCTGTAAGGATGTGCACCATGCCAGAAAAAACGGAATGTTTGCTTTTGCACTGTTTCCAGCAATTGGTCATCCGTTAAATTTTTAATGATGCCTGCAGGAGCAATGCTATCGGGGCCATCACCATACTTTCCTTTAGTGAGAGAAATATTTTTTTGTGCTAAAGAGGCAATTGATGTAACACAAAGCATTGATACGATAAAAATTCTTTTCATGGCTAATTTATTTTTTTATAACCCACCTGTTTAAAAAATTATATGGGAACTCAATTACTATTTTATAAAAATCAGAAGGTATTTTTTTGATATCAATAACTACCCTCCCATCTTCAACGGGTACTTCTTTTATAAGTTGATATTCATCGTTGCCGCCCTGCTTAAAAGTATTGGTTGTGGAAACCCAAATTTTCGCTATTCCCTTTTTGTATAACGGCCGCCAGGTAACCTGGATGGCACTTCCACTTTGTATTGCCTTCCCATCTGTAGCAGAAAGCTTGCCTGTTAACGAAACGCCGTCCACTTCCATCAACTTCTCTTTCGGAATTTCCACCCCTAAGTGTTTTGCTATTGAAGGCATAATATCTACAATACCGGGATTACCGTATTTAAAATAATCGTTTAATTTTTTTGCATTTGTTGCTATCCATGTTGTTCTTTCCCTGTCACTTTGTCCTCCATGATGATAGCCGTTGTCTTCTCTACCATGGTCGGTTGTTATCCATAGCTGCCACTCCTCATTAAAATTTTTCTGGCGGTATTCAATAGCATTCCACAATCTCTTTAGTTTATCGTCCAATAATTTCACAGCGTTCATTAATGTATCACCGTTTCCATGACGATGGCCCATCTCATCTGTATATTCTAAATATATCCATGATAAATCTGGCGCATCTTCCTTTATAGATGCAGCTGCCCTGTTAATTACCGAATCATCAATTACGTTGTAGAAGTAGCCAAAATCATCATGTGGAAAATTAATTGTATCCAGTTCCATTCCGTCATAAACAATATCAGGCATAATATTACCGGCAGCTTTTGCATCACTGCCAATTAGTTTAGTTCTGTTATCAATCCATGTTGAGTAAATGCCTGTTTTCTTTTGAGGATATTGTGTTTTAAGTAAACGGAAAATATTCCAGTAGTTATAGTTAGGGTCCTTAATATCATTATCAGGCACATTGTGTTTATTGACCCATGTGCCTGTGAGCAAGCTGTTATATCCAACCGCAGAAATGGTTGGCGTTTCATTGTATTTTCCTTTATCGCCGCCTACATGAGCCCTTGTGTAACCACCATGTTTGGTGATTTCTTTTAGTGCAGGCATTGGTAAATTTTCAATTACATCTGACGGTATTCCATCGGCTATTACAAAAATGGCTTTGTGCTTTTTTTGTGCCAGCAACTTGTTGTTTGCTGTTATCAAAAGCATAAACAGCAATGTACATAACGGCAATCCTTTTTTCATACAGATTTATTAATGTAAGCGATCGTAAACCAAAAATACCTTTAGCAAAAAAATTAAACCACTATTTCTGTCATTGAAACTGATACTATTTTAGCAAAAAAAGCGGCATATTTAGTAATTTTAAGATGTAAAAAATATCTTTCAGTATGAAACCTGCACTTGAACACTTGCCGAAAGAAAAGAACCAGTCCTTTGTTGTAAAATATTTCGACTATAAATATTACCCTACACCCTGGCATTACCATCCTGAACTGGAAATTGTATTAGTTACAGAAAGTACAGGCAAACGGCTTATCGGCGATAATGTTTCTGACTTTAAACCCGGTAATCTTGCACTGCTTGGTTCCAATATTCCGCACACTTACCGCAATGATGAAAAATATTATAAAGCTGGTTCAAAGCTCAGGGCAAAATCTATCGTCATTCATTTCACACAGGAATCATTAGGAAATGATTTTTTGCAATTGCCGGAGGCATCACAGATTATCAAACTACTGGATGAATCTGCTTATGGTATTGAAATCAGTGGCAAAACAAACCAGCGTGTGAGCAATAAATTATTTGATATTGTAGATGCCAGCGGTTTAAAAAAATGGATATGCCTGTTGGAAATTCTGCATGAAATTGCTGCTGCAAAAAAAGATAACAAACGCATTACACAATCACCCTACACAGGTTTTAATGAGAAAGAATCAACCCGTATGTGCAATGTGCTTAACTGGGTGGTAGCAAATATTCATAACAATATTACATTGAATGACGCCTCAGCAATTGCACAAATGAACCCCAATGCCTTTTCCCGTTTCTTTTCTTTACGCACCCGTAAACCGTTTTCTGAATTTGTGAAAGAGCTTCGCCTTCAAAAGGCAGCCAAACTTTTAATTGAAAGCGAAATGCCGGTAACACATATTTGTTTTGAATGCGGTTACAATAATCTTTCAAATTTTAACCGCCAGTTTTTGCAGTATTACAATACAAACCCGGTGCGGTACAAAAAAGAATTTTTGAAAAAGACAGATACGGTTTAATTCAACACATAGACACAATAGAAACATAGTGGCACATAGTTTTTTCTATGTGTTTCTTTGTACCTATGATTCTATGTGGTAAAAAATTTTAGTTTAGTTTATTATTGCTGTGCTTTCAAATCCAAGTTTCTTTAAGCCATTTTGCACTTCAGGGCAGCTCATAAATAATTTCCACAGCAACCCGCTGCGATAATTTTCTATCATCACAGGAATTGGCCCCTGGTCAATAGCTAAGTACTGAACAGGATACCAGCTATCGGTTTCACTAAAGCCATCATAAAAACCATAAGGGCCCCACAACTTATCTTTCATATCATTATACCAATGCTTCATTGCAGCCATCGATTGCTCTGGCGTGTATGGAAAAGAAGATAATGCAGCCGTGGGTGAAATAACCCCTAAATCATCCTTTGGATTAGGCGCATGCGCTGAATAAAATTTTACTGAGTAACTGGCGGTCAATCCCCAGTTGTTTTTTCCATAACCTTTGAACTTATTTGGATTGTTAACACACCATGTATAATTAATCAGAGAGTGATTTACGTTTTCCTGCCAATAATCTGCATACATATCTTTTAATCCTTTCGGGTTTAAGCCAAGCCATGAATAGTGCGACCAAAATAATGGGGTCCCGTTTGGAGGATTTCCCTGGTATCGTAACTGTAAAGGATAGCCCAAAGCATTATGCGGTGATTTTATTTTACCATTTTCTGCCCAGCCTTCATGATATACTTCTGCTGGCACTCCATGCGTAGGTGATGATGCCG
>CAYVGM010000232.1:0-4383 GCA_964451125.1 uncultured Chitinophagales bacterium | reverse complement strand
CATAAGCATGCTGCCAAATTACCTCCTGCACTATCGCCTGCTACAATAATTTTATCCGGATTGATATTCAGTTCCTTTGCCTGTTTAGAAACGTATTCTACAACAGCTCTGCTGTCTTCGTGTGCTGCCGGAAAACTATGTTCAGGAGCTAAGCGATAATCAACGGATATAACTGTGCAATTATTCATTTTACAAAGCCTGCGTGTTACATTATCGTGCGAATCAATATTGTAATAAACAAAACCGCCTCCATGAAAATAAATGATGACTGCCTGATTTTTAGCTGTTGAATTACGATATAATCTGCAAGGTATTTCACCGATATAAAAATCTTTTACTTCTTTGATTTCCGGCTTTCTGTCAAATAATTTCTTGCCAAGTTCTGCTACTATCAGGTTTTTGTTGCGCACTGCTGGAATCTCATGGTCTTGTGCTTCCTTAAGTGGACTGATATTATTGACGTACCACAATAAAGTTTTCAATTTCCAATTCATGCTGATAAAAATAAGATTAAATTTGTCAAAAATACGGGTGTATGAATTGGTTAGCAAAGGATAATAAATTGACGAAAGCCTTTGAATTTAAAGATTTCATAGAGGCATTTTCATTTTTGAGTAAAGTGGCGTTGCTCGCTGAAAAACACGACCACCATCCGGAGATATTCAACGTGTATAATAAAGTAGAGCTTAGCCTGCAAACGCATGACGCAGCAAATACCATTACACAGAAAGATTATGATTTAGCAGATGCGATAGATGCGTTGTAAAGATTTAAGGAATGGCAAAACTAAAGCTTGATTTACATGATATCTATAATGATGGAAAAAAAATGGATGTGGCATTGGAGCAAATAATACAGGATGCCATTGATAAAAGAATCACACTCGTGGAAATTATTCCGGGTAAAGGCAGCGGGCAACTCAAAAAGAAAGTGCTGCGCTTTTTAGAGCAACCGAATATCAAACTGCATTATCACCGCATAGAAAAAGACAGCAAAAACTTCGGGCGGCTGTTTGTGCATTTCAAATTTTGACAATCAAATAAGTTGTAAAAGAAATACCAACTACTCAATAAAACGACCATTCACTCAAGTGCAGCAACTTTTTTAAATTTTAGCACTAAATTTGAGTTACCATAAAAAAAAAATACTATGAAACAAATATCGATTGCAATACTGTTATTATTTATTCTGATTAAGCCGACCTTTTCAAGTAATTTAAAAATCATTAACAGTATCTCAGTAGAAAAAGATGTGGAATTTGAAGGAGCTAAAGGACTTAGCATAACATACCGTTATAATTTTTTACCCATTGAAGAAGAGAACCATAATGATACCATTTTAAAAGGTGCTGTTTTTCATCTGAAAACTTATGTATTAGAAAACAGTAGTTTTGTAGAGCCTGCAAATGGTTATGCTTCTGTGAAGAATACCAATGGCGATATTGAATTTGATTTAACGCTGATGGGTTCGGAAATTACACCATCAAAATTTGATAAGAAAATCACTCAGTTTATTCCTTATGCTTCTCTTAATCTCAGTACCGGAAACCACAAAATTCAAATAAAGGCGGTACTCGAAGGGAAAGATGCTACAGGATTTTTTCATAAACAAGAAATGGAAAAACCTGATATTCAGTTTACGAAACCTGCAACAAAGAGCTTTGTAATGAATATTGACTATATAGAATTGAATACCCTGAATTCAAAAGGTCATGCTTGGGATTATGCACTGTTCAGAACAGATGCACCAGATGTTGGTGTTACGATTTTAGTTGGAAATACAGTGGTATGGAAAAGTCATGTAAATGATGCATACATGTTTGCGGTTGGGCCTAATTCAAAAAACATCAATTTCACCATCTCTGAAAATGACAATGTCATCGTACTTGTTCAAGATATTGATGTCATGTTTCACGATTTTGTTGCTAAATGGAATTTTGCTACTAAAAAGAAAGAAGATAATCAGCTCTACACGTATGCAAAAGCAGGCGGAAACATCAAATCTTGCAGTTTGAACTTCTTAATTAAGTAGCTGCCGTGAGTTAAAACTATACTTTATTTTTATTTTACTTGATAGTTTGCTTTGCGCTAAATAACGAAACGATTTTTTTTGTATTAATATCAATACTATAGAATTTTATGAACTGATTACCATAAAACTTGCAATAACTATATAGCCTTTGATTCACTACGAATTTGCATAAAACCAAACAACACAAATCTTTGTTACGGAATAAATCAAACATAAAAGGGGAGTCATATTTCTTGTTAAAAATGCCATCTGCTCAATAAAACCTACCAACTGCTCAATGGTTTACAATTTTCGGAATTAATAAATGTAAGTTTAGGTTATAGACTATAAATATCATGAAAAATTCTATCTTAATACTATTCGGTGTGTTCTTGTTTTTTTCAGCATGCAAAAAAAATATTCTGGAAATTACAACAACATATAAAAACCAAAGCATTGAAGCTGGCTATCGTTCACTATTTATTTTAAAAGATGATGGTACACTTTGGGCAAGCGGACGCAGAAGCAGTGGCGAATTTGGAATCGGTGGTGGTGTAAACAGCATAAGTTTTATAAAAATCGCTGATAGTGTAACGCAGGTTTCGGCAGGTGGCTCACAAACCTTTATCCTGAAGAAAGATAAAACACTATGGGTTACCGGCACCAATTATCTTGGTGAATTGGGTATTGATGACACGTTAAATGCTAATATTTACTATTTCACTTTTGCAGAAGACAGTATTGAACAGATTAGTTGTAACGGACAATCATCATTTATTATTAAGAGTGATTATTCGCTTTGGGCAGCGGGCAACAATGATTTAGGTCAATTAGGGCTAGGCAGAATTGGAAGCACGTCCGTTTTTAGGAAGGTTTTGGAAAATATAAAGTATGTATCCGCAGGCAAAGGCCACTCTCTGGCCATTAACCGTTCGGGATTTTTATATGCAACCGGTTCGAATAATTATTTCCAGTTTGGCAATGGCACCTCAAATAGTTCTAACACATTCAGATATATTACAGATAGCGTAAATACTGCAGCTGCCGGCGATGCACACAGTATGATATTAAAAATGGATAATACGTTATGGATTACTGGTTCAAATCAATTCGGACAAATTGGTGCAGGCAATAATCCTGAAATTTCAGCATACAGTAAAATTGCAGACAATATACGCTTTATCAGTACTGGTGATTTTACTTCATTTTATATCGACTTTGCTAACAACCTTTACGGAACCGGTGCCAATCATCACGGACAAATTGGCGATACTACCACCACACATCCTATTAAAACATTTAAGCTCATACACAAAGATGTTACTAATGTTTCCACAGGATTTTATAACTCCATGATTTTAAAAAGAGATACGGTATATACCACGGGAAATAACGAATATAGTCAGTTAGGTGATGGCACAACAATTAATTCCAATTATTTCAAGATTGTTTTTGCAAGATAATTGTTTAAATATTAAAATAAATTAAAAATCATCCACATGAAAAAAGTGCCAATATTCATATTTATAATAGCCGTTTTTGTTTCAGCCTGCAAGAAAGATAATCAAGATACAAATGTTGTTCCTTTAGTAAAAACCATAAACGACGGAACCGATTTAGACACCATAAAATATAATGCACAAAATAAGATAATTGAATATAATGTTTGGGGTGGACATGCTTATACCTTTTCCTATTTTAACAATGACTCAGTAGTATCTTTTTTTGATAATAGACGATATGCCGTATGCACCTACAATACCTTTAATCAACATATTAAAACTGTAGATTATTATAACGGGCAAGAATATGGAGAATTCAAGTACACCTACAATGGAGATGGTAGAATTATTCATAGAATTTACTACAACTTATCAGGTGCTGGGGCTGTAAACTATGAGAAAGATTCATTATACTATAGTGCTAACAATTGCTCATCTTTTGTAAACATCTTAAAATTAGGCGCAGGCGCTGGTGGTCTCTTTGTTGATAGATATACTAAAGTATTTTTAAACAAAAAAAACACACTTGGGCTTAAAAATTTCAGACTAACCTTTTTTGACGACTTTGATATTACCACTACAAAATACGACGAATTTATCAGAAGCACTTTTTTCGATGAGCAATTAGTATCTGAATTTTATTACGATGACGGTACAAGCGCGATGAAATTTGAATACGAATTTGATAGCCAGGACAGAGTAATTAAACGTGTAAGAAAACAAACCGGCGTTGCAGATTATGTTGAACGCTTCACATATTATTAATCATTACTAACAATAAGAAAATCATGAACTATAAAAATCAAATTCAAACTCTAACGTATTTTGCTATAGTTGCAATTTCTTTAATATCATTTTCTTGTAAGAAAGA
>CAYVGM010000231.1:0-4388 GCA_964451125.1 uncultured Chitinophagales bacterium | reverse complement strand
AGTGGGCGCACACGGATTCGAACCGCGGACCCTCCCGATTTGAAAAATCGGGATGCTATGAACCGGCTATCAACTTTTCAATAAACTTTCTACTCTTCTTGCTTTTTATTGCTGATTCTCGTTTTTGTGCGAGTGATTTTTCTTTAAATGCTTCTTTGTAAACTAATATCCAATCTTTGGCTTTGCTTGTAAAGCCTGTATGATTTGACAAATGTTTTCTGATTCTTTCTGAAACATCACCACCGGTATAACCAACATAATATTTATCTAAAAGCGCAGAATATAATATGTAGCAGTAATACTCCATGAGATAAAATAAAAAATCCCGACTAAATTCGGGATTGAGAGTGGGCGCACACGGATTCGAACCGCGGACCCCCTGCTTGTAAGGCAGGTGCTCTGAACCAGCTGAGCTATGCGCCCTCTAATTGAGAGAGTGCAAAAATAGTATTTTATCTGTAAAGAAAAAATTAATTTTCACTTTTATTGAAATAAATTCACACAACCAAAACAACTTGTTATTTAAATTATTATATTATTTTTTTACTAATAGTGTAAAATTCTGAATGACTTTGGCAAATAATTATTGATTCGGGATTGCAATACTTTCACCCAACCTAAATTAATTCCTTCGTATTGCACCAACGCCCAACCAAGTTGAAAATCTGATGCATCAATATTCATTTCATTTTTGCGCAAATATTGTAGTGCGCTATCCTTATCTAATTCTATTGACGGCAAATCATCGCGAACTATAGCGGATAAGGCCAATGCATGTGATGGGATAAAAAGCTCTTTTTTCATCTCTCCTATTTCAGTACCAAATGAAGTGATATTGAGACCCGAATTAAAAAGCAAATTCAAATCAGTATCAAAATGTTTGAAAAATGCATATAGCTTATTTTTTATGATGTAGAAATTAAATTCTGAAGCTTTTTTAATCCATTTAAAAGCGTCTTGAAATTCAAATTTTTCCGGAAAGTGAGTCTTACGAATAGTATTAGTTTTACTTTTTATTGGATGATTGATATTATTTATCTTGCATAAACAAGCAATAAAAAGGCCGCTGCCCATCACCTTTTCTAATGTAAATCTAAACGTATTCTGCAATTTTCCTTCTGTTATTTCTGTAAATAAAGAGATATCGAATGGGATTAATTCAAATCCATTTTCTAACAACCAACTGATTTGAGCTTCATTTTCTCTTTCCTGAAATGTACAGGTAGAATAAATCAATATGCCATTGTCTTTCAAAAGGGATATGCTGTTTTGCAAAATATTACTTTGGCGGACAGCGCACATTTCCACATTTTCTTCTGACCATTCGTTTTTCGCTTCCGGTGATTTCCTGAAAAGACCTTCGCCACTGCATGGTGCATCAATAATAAGCAAGTCAAAATACTGTTCCAAAGCACAAAAATCCTCTGGATAATTTTGAGTCACTATGTAATTCGTATTTCCCCAGCGTGTTAAGTTTTCCCTCAAAGTTGAGTTACGTTTTGGTACAATTTCATTAGCAACTAACAAATTCTCTTCAGAAAATAAATCTAAAACATGCGTGGTTTTCCCTCCCGGAGCAGCACACAAATCCAATATTTTGCATCCAGTTTGTTTTAATAATCCTCTGTCAAGAACTTGATTTATCATGTAGCCCAAGAACATGGAACTGCTTTCTTGTACGTAATATGCCCCACCATGCCAATGTGGATCAGTAATAAAGCTAATTTGTTTATCATATTGATGCGCATTCTGCTCCCATGGAATATTTGATAATTGAGACAAATGTTGCTTTTGAATATTATTTCGTATAGAAGGAAATTGCAAAGTTATAAGTTAGAAATTTTTGTTAATAATCCTTATTTTTTGTGTCAAAAATACTAATTTTAGGTCATATTTATTTTATATGAAAAAAACACTACTTGCTTTAATTACTATCGCATTTTTATTTCAAAATTCATCTTTTGGAAACAATAATGATATTTCCGAAGGATGGTGTGGTACAAAAGCACCAGATGACAATTGGGAGCATGCATTTCAAAGAGAAGTTGCCAATTATATGCTAAATCATTACAGTGGAAGAAATTCCAGTGTACCTATTTCTATACCTATTATTGTTCACGTTGTTTATTATTCAAATACTAGTGCTCAAAACATAAGTAAAGCGCAAATTGACTCTCAAATTGTTGTTTTAAACAGAGATTATTCTGGTACAAGTTTTTACTATAATAACATACCTGCTGCCTTTTAACCATTAGTTGCAAATACAAATATTACTTGGTGCCCTGCTAAAGTCAGCAAGAACGGTACTCTTTTACCAGAATACGGGATTGACCGTGTAGATGGAAGATCACTTGGGTTTCCAAATCCAAATTTAACAGGTGGTTGGTCTAAAGCCTATATTGATGAAACAGTTAAACCCGCTACTATCTGGAATCCTGATTATTATTGTAATATTTGGATTGTACCTAGAATGCAGGATGGCATAATAGGATATGCTACATTCCCGACAAATACAACTCTTGATGGTTTGGGTGGAGGGAATGCAACATCTAAAACAGATGGAGTTGTAATAGCAGCATTTGCTTACGGGAAAGGAGGGTCAACAGTTGCCCCTTACAATCAGGGAGGTACTGCAGCACATGAATTAGGTCATTGGTTAGGGTTGCGTCATATAAGTGGTGACGAAGCATGTGGAAATGATTACTGTGGAGACACACCTCCTCAATCCGGTGGAAATTCCGGTGGACAAAATGGACTTAACTATGGTTGTGCAACTTATCCGTACCACGCCAACGGGTGTAGCGGAACTACAGGACCTAATGGTGAAATGTATATGAACTATATGGATTATAGTGATGACAATTGTACAAGTATGTTTACCAATGATCAAAAAACACGCATGCAAACATCATTGTCATTTGGAGATAGAAGATTAACTCTGCTTTCATCCACAATGTGCGATACCGTAATTCCTGCACCAGTAGCAGATTTCATCAGTACATTACAAAATACTGCTTTATGTGCTTCTAGCCGAAGTTTTACTTTTACAGACAAAACAATATTTGGAGCTACGACTTGGTCTTGGTCTTTCTCAGGTGGTACACCTGCAACCTCAACTTTAAAAAATCCTACAGGAATAGTATTTAATACTGCGGGATTACATACTGTTAGTTTAACAGCTACTAGTCCGAGAGGTACTTCAACGATTTCAAAAGAAATAAACGTTCCTATTATTGGTACAGCTACACTACCCTTACAAGAAGATTTTGAAGGTAATGATTTCCCTCCTGTTGGTTGGAATTATGTTAACAGAAACGGCAACATGAATATAAACTGGGATTTAATGGTAGGAATTAGTGCGCGGGGAATTGGTAATCAATGTATGCGCTTTGACAATACTTCACTTGATGCTCGTGGATTTGATGATGATATTGTTACTCCAAAATTAGACTTTACTGGGATATCATCTTCAAAGTTAAAATTTGATGTTGCATATGCACCTTATTTTAGTGGAACGACTTCCATATTTGATACCCTTGAAGTATATATTACTGATAATTGTGAATCAACCGTACAACGTATTTATACAAAAGGAGGTACTGCTCTTGCTACTTCATTACCGGGTATAGGTAGTGAATTCTATCCGACAGCCACTGAATGGAGAACAGATTCTGTTGCTATTCCTGCAAATTATTTAAATAAGCCTAATGTTCAGGTTATCTTCAGAAACCTTGGAAATTTTGGACATACTATTTATGTAGACAATGTAAACATTTCTATACCTGCCAGTGCACCAACTGCATCATTTACTTCTTCAAGCACAGCCGTTTGTCAAAACAGCAGTATTACTTTTACGAATACATCTACCGGCTCTCCTGATTCTGTAAGATGGACAATTAATGGCGGTAGCCCTTCTACTTCGACTTCCAGTACTACAGTTTCTTCAACTTTTAATACTGCAGGTACTTTCACCGTTAGTTTGGTAGTTTACAAGTCAGGTACTATGTATGGTCCATTTACTCAAAGCATAACAGTTAATGCTAAACCTACAGTTGTTGCTAATGGTTTAGCAATTTGCAGTGGAAATTCTGCATCTGTATCTGCTAGCGGAGCATCTACGTATTCATGGAATACAGGTGCAACAGGCTCTACATTAACTGTATCACCTGCAGCCACAACAACCTATACAGTAACCGGAACAGGTTCAAACGGATGCATAAATACTGATACTGCAATTGTAACAGTAAATGCGAAACCTACTGTTGGTATTACTAACTCAACACCTACTATATGCGCTAATGCATCTGCAAGTTTAACGGGTACTGGTGCTTCAACATATTCATGGAATACCGGAGCAACGACAGCCGGAATAACAGTGTCTCCAACCA
>CAYVGM010000230.1:2024-4459 GCA_964451125.1 uncultured Chitinophagales bacterium | reverse complement strand
TGCCATACGTGTTTCGTTTATAAAAGACAAGAAAAATGAATTGCTGGAATTTCAAAAAGGGCAAAGTGATTTAGTTTATAAGTTTCCCTTGGAAATGATTGGGGAAATAGTAAATCCTGATAATAAACTGCAAGCAGCTTTTGCAAAATTTCAGTTGCAATATATGCCTACTATGTCCTTGCAGTATTATGGTTTTCAGCATCAAGGTAAAATTTTTAATAATATCAATTTACGAAAAGCATTTTGTTATGCTGTTGACAGAGAAAGACTCTGCAAATACACCTTAAAAGGAACCGGATTTCCTGCTATATACGGATCTATACCACCGGGTACAGGCACCTACGATGCTAAACAAGTAAAAGGATATCATTTTAATCCGGTTTTGGCAAAGGAATATTTAGCAAAAGCCGGTTATCCGAATGGCAGAGGATTGCAAAAAATAATATTAGAACTAAACAGCGGTGGCGGTAGAAATATATCCGTGGCAGAAGCCATTAAAAAAATGCTGGAAGAAAACCTGAATATAAAAATGGAATTGCTGATGATTCCCTGGGCACAACACACTGAAGCTGTAGAGAGTGCTAAGGCTGATTTTTATCGTTTAGGCTGGGTAGCAGATTATCCTGATGGTGAGAATTTTCTCAATCTTTTTCACAGCAAATATGTACCTGCTGATATAAATACAAAAACAAGCATAAATTCATTCAGATATATAAATAAAAAGTATGATGAGTATTTGGACAAGGCTTTAAACTGTGTAGATCCAAAAGAAATAAATGAGTATTATATAAAAGCAGATCAACAAATGATAGATGATGCAGTAATGTTGCCTATTTACTACGATATTGATTATCGTTTGTTGCAACCTTATGTGCGCAACTGTCCACAAAATGCCATGGAGTTTCGCGATTTCAGCGAAACGTATTTTATCCCATTTCAAACATCAACTCAAAAATAAATATGTCGTCCGTAGAACAACAAGCCATAGAAAAAAGATATCGCTTCAGAAATATATTTTCTGCTTTGCCGCAGTTTGCAAAAAATGGAATTTATGGTATCATTCACAGTTATAGATATTCCAAATGGAATAGCGCCGGCAAGCCAGTGCCTCCGCCACATGTAGTAAAACAAGATGCGATAAAAAGTTATGGCTCAAAATATAATGTAAAGACCTTTATAGAAACGGGTACATTTTTGGGCGATATGCTCGAAGCAGTGCAAAATAATTTCGATACTTTATACAGCATCGAGATTGTAGATTTTATACACGAGCTGGCTAAAAACAGGTTTAAAAAAAATACGAAAATAAAATTGCTGCTGGGCGACAGCTCTGTAAAACTTCCGGAATTAGTTCAACAACTAAAAGCACCTGCTTTGTTTTGGTTAGATGGTCATTTTTCCGGTGGAGATACAGGATTTGGAGATACAGGTTGCCCCATTTATGCCGAGATAGATACTATTTTTGCATCACCGCACAAGCATATTTTATTGATAGATGATGCCCGTTGTTTTATTGGTGAAGTAGGCTATCCGCCATTGGAAGAATTCAGAAAATATGTATTGAGTAAAAAGCCCGAAGCCAAGTTTGAAGTAAAAGATGATATTATTCGGGTGGTGTATTAGGTATTTAATCTATCAGGGTTACAAATGAAGTTTCTTTTATACATATCGGTATTTATCTTATTATCTGGTTTTATTAAGCAATCGGTATATGTTGATCCAACAGGAACCTATATTTTGAATAATAAAACTGAATATGCTAACTCAACTAAAATTGGGAAAATTCAAGTAAAAAAATTTTCTGACAAAAAGATAATTCTCAATTTCTATATAAATATGGGAGCTCCCGCATTTAATTCTGGTTCTTTTTTAGACACATTAAGTTATGAAAAAAACAAAGCTGAATATAAGTGTCCTTTAGAAGATACGTCTTGTAAAGTAACCTTGTATTTTTATAAAACGGGTATAAAAGTTATACAAGAAACCGAAAATAAAAACTCCGGATGTGGTTTTGGACACGGTGTTATAGCTAGTGGGTTTTATAAAAGGTTTTCTACAAAAATTCCAATATTTGAAGACCCACTAAAAGAAAAATAATATAATTTTTGATTTTGAGATAATGGATAGCCCGAATCAAGAACTTATTATCCCAGTCCTCTTATTCGCAATCGGAGTGCATCTTTTAAATCATCGCCACAGCTGCGGCGTTGAACTTTTTGAGAAATGAGTTTTTTGTAGTTGAACTGCTCTTGATAATACGCCTGACAGGTGGCACATTTTTCAATCTCTTCTCTAAGCTGGTTTTCTTTATGCCTGTCTAATTCGCCATCCAGCATAAGCTGAATGTCCTTAAGACAATTGGTGCAGATATGAGTTACAGGTCGCATAAAAAAGTAATTTGTAATTAGACAAAAAATATATACGAGTTATTATTT
>CAYVGM010000230.1:0-1924 GCA_964451125.1 uncultured Chitinophagales bacterium | reverse complement strand
ATTCATCATTCATCATTATCCTCAAATCCCATCTGATCGGCATAGTCTTTCAGCAATTGTTTGAGCATATTGCGGGCACGGTGTAATCTTGAGCGAACTGTTCCGATAGGAATATCAATTATTTTTGCAATCTCTTCATAAGAGAATCCTTCAATATCGCACAACAAAATCACCGTCTTAAATTCAATGGGCAACTTATTCAGCGCATTCGTAATCTCATCACCCATCATATTGTCAAACAAATCTTCGCGTAAATCAAAATAAGCCGCACTGTTATCATCATCTTCGTCCGAAAAGGTAATCACATCATCATAATCTATCTTTTCGGGCTCACGTTTTTTACGTCTGTACTCGTTGATGAATATGTTCTTCAATATTTTAAACAACCATGCCTTAGAATTAGTTCCCTCCTGATAAGAATCAATAAAACGGAAGGCTTTCATATAGGTTTCTTGCACCAAATCATTGGCATCATCATCGTTATAGCTCAGTTGGTAAGCAAAATTATACAACGCATCGGCATGAGGCATAAATTCTTTCTCAAAAAGGCGTTCTTTATGGATAAGGGATTCTGACACAACGGTCATAAAGTTAGAATATTTTTAACTGATAAACAGTAAATTTGTTGATAAAGTTCCGCAATTAAACGTAAAATAGACATATCTGTATTGGGCACCTGCTGTATAGCTGTCTGGATAGTCGGTTTGTTTTATTCCAAATTTTTGCAAAGTGTGGGTACATACTGCTTTGGGCTGCTTTTTTTGTATGGTGTTAAAAATATAAAAACAAATTTTCAATTACTAAGTAAAAAGCAAAAGTATTTGCTGTTAAGTTTACCGATAATATTTTTTGCATATTTAATTACACTGTTTTGGTCGGCAGATAAACAGCAATTTATACTGGTCATAAGAAATAAAATACCATTCGTACTCGTACCATTAAGACTGATATCCTTACATCTTTTAAAACCCGGGCAACTGCAATTTTTGATGAATTGGTTTTTGCTGGCATTATTAGGTGCATGTATCTGGACATTTTATCAAATCAGTTTACAGGATTTTGATATTTTAATGCGCTTATCTGTTGGGCAAAGTGTTCCGACATTGGTTCATCATATTGCATTTTCGGTGTTGTTGGTATTTGGAATTTTATTTTGTTTTCGCTTGTATGAAATGACTGAAAATAAAACAGCAAAAGGAATCTACTTAGCTGCAGGTATTTTCTTTTTTTTAGTCAATCATTTAATGATTGCACGAAGTGGTTTGGTCCTAACTTATCTCTCATTAGTCATTTACTTTATTTATAAAAAAATAGAACAAAAGCAATACGTGAAACTCGCATTGAGCATATTTTTATTAGTGGTGATAGCCTTGATAAATGTCTATAAAAATCCTTATCTGAAAAATAAAGTAGATTATACAATGACAGGAAAAAAGGCTTTTGAAAATCAAGATGACTCTTTAAATCAGTATTCTGATACCCGACGGATTATTTCATTGCAATTAGGTTATAAAATTTTTCAGGAACATAAAATATACGGTGCAGGTATAGGCGATGTGAAACAAGAAATGCAGCAATTATACCAACAAAAATATCCAAAATTTGAAGAAGAGGTGCAGGCAAAAATACATAGTCAGTACTTGTTTATTTTAGCTGCTTGCGGAAGTATAGTAGGAATTTTTTGTTTTATTTCACTGCTTTATATAGCCTTTTATTTCTTAAACGAAAAAAAAATCGTGTGGTTTATTTTAATGCTGAATATATTGCTCGTTTGTTTATGGGAGGCATTTATAGAAAACCAGTTAGGCACTTCCATGTTTTTAATTGTATTTATTTTAGGTTATTTAGACAACAATAAACAAATAAATTCTGTTTGATTTATGTTGAAAATAGTACACATCACTATGGCAAAAACCTGGCGCGG
>CAYVGM010000229.1:0-4469 GCA_964451125.1 uncultured Chitinophagales bacterium | reverse complement strand
CGATATATTCATTATTCTGAATGCCGGTTTTTATAAATCGGATCTTGGCTTTTCCGTTATCGTCAACATAAACCAGTTCAAGTGTTTTTGTAGAACCGTTAATGACCGTATCTTTCGTAGTTACTGCCTGAATGGGTACTGCTATTACGCCTTCTTTTGTTTTCGTTCTGATACTTACGGTAGCCGACATACCCGGTAAAAATGGCTTGGCTGTTTCTATCAATAAATCTTGATAAGAGGACAACAAAATCCTGATTTTCACCACGAAATTGGTGGACTGATCCGTACTTAATACAGAACTTGCACTTGCTCCTTTAGATGTATTGGCTACTTCTGTAACTATACCCAAAAATTTCCGGTCCAGATATGCGTCCACTTCTACCTCAGCCGTATCGCCTACTTTTACTTTTATAATCTCGCTCTCGCTTACATCTACACGCACTTCCATATATTCGAAGTTAGCAATGCGCATCATTTCCGTGCCACTCATTTGCAAGGTTCCTACTACTTTTTCACCTTGTTTTACGTTCAGCAAAGATATTATTCCATTCATCGGTGCATAAATTGTGGTCTTGCTCAAATTAATGTTTGCCTCTTTTTTTATAGCTTGTGATGCTTTCATGGAATAACCCGCTGCCTCTGCATTATGTTTTGCAGCCTCTACATCAGCTTTTGCCGAGTTTAATGCTGTTTCCGCATTCTGATATTCCGCCTTAGAAATGATTTTTTTATTGTACAATTCTTTTGTCCGGTTGAAAGTATTCAAAGCATTATTATATTGTGCTTGTGCCTGTGCAATACGCGATTTTGCCGTTGATAATTGCGACTGCATATTATTGATATTGGCTTGTGTCTGTTCTACATTAGCCTGATAGCTTTCCGGTTTTATACGGGCAAGTAATTTACCCTTTTGTACTACATCGCCTTCTTTTACAGTCAGCTCTATAATTTCGCCTGATACATCCGAACTGATTTTCACTTCTTCTTCCGGATAAATTTTGCCGCTTGCTGTTACTGTTTGAACAATATTGCGTGCACTTACCTTCTCTAACTCCACCTCTTTTGATTTGTTCTTATTTTTATTAGAGCCAAAAATAATTCCGGCTATGACAGCAGCAATTGTCAATCCGATGAGTGTATATAATAGTTTGTTGCTTTTCATTTTATTCTGTTTATTACAATTCTATTTTTTTACCTTGATAAAAATCCAGCACTTTGCTGTTAAATAAATACTCGTATTTCGTTTGTATAAATTTAGATTCTGCATTCAATAAGTTCGTCTTGGCTATATTAGTTTCCAGCAAATTGATCATACCGGCATCCCAGCGTTCCATGGCAAAATCATAAGATTTTTGTGCCGTTTCAAAATTCTTTTTGGCTGCATGGTAGTTGTCAATAGATGCCAATGTTTTGAGATATGCCTGGGCAATGGTATTGTATAAGGTTTGTTCTTCAATTTGCTTCTGGAAGTTAGCAACTAGTGTTTGTAATTGTGCCTGTTTTATAGAAGTTTGCACACGGTACTGACTGAAAATCGGGATATCAAGACTTAAGCCCAGCGCATAGTTCAGGTTTTGATTAAGCTGTTTGAAATAAGGAATTTTGGATTGCTTATAACCGGATTCCGGAATCAATACACGCTGAAATGTACCCTCCACAAAACCTATAGCTGTCGTATTTCCGGTAAGGTATTGTTGCGTATTTTTATTCTGAGTTGACATAAATGTATTGATATTGGAAACAAATTTCAATGATGGATAAAAGGCCGTTTTGGCTATATCTACAGCTTTCTTCGATGACTGGATTTTCAGTTCAGCACTTTTAATCTCCGGTCGAATACCCAAGGCTGCCTGATAGATACTACCTAAAGCTGCAGGTGAAGCTATGACAATATTATCAGGAAGCTGAGGAGTTTTTATCTTAATATCTTTTGATAAATCAAGTTGCATGATTTGTTTAAGATTGAGATAAGCAAGCAGAAGTTGGTTGTTTACTTGCGAAATAGCCAAGTCTTCATTCGTCAGTTGAGCTTCTACATCTACCAGATTTTTCTCTGCTGAGGTACCTGCTTCTATCATGTCTTTTACTTGCTGATATTGCTCTTGCGATTGTATATATTGATTTTGAGCTTGTGTTAGTTGTTCTTGTGCATTCATGATATTGAGAAATGCAGTAAGAATCTGAAGCTGAATATTGGTTTTTAATACTTCCTCATCCAATTTTAGCGTTTGTATATCAATGTTTGTTTTTTCGATATTATGCTTGTAGGCTAATCCGTCAAAAACAGGTTGAACAATATTTAAACTATAATCCTGATAGTTGATTGCTTGTTTTTTATATTGTGATGTATAAAAATCATAGTTATTGCCGAAGCGCAAGTTATAATTGGTAGATGCGCTGATATTTGGAGTAAAATTGTATTTATATTGCTTTAGATTAACTTGCTGAAGGTCAATATTTAAATCATTCTGCTTTAATTGTAAATTATTTTGCAATGCGTAATCAATACATTTTTTCCAATCCCAAGTTTCTTGCGACTGAACAGGATGAGTACGCAGTACTGACAAGAAAAGAAATAAATACAAGATTCTCAGCTGATTTCCGGACATGG
Organism: uncultured Chitinophagales bacterium; assembly: GCA_964451125.1. Lineage (GTDB taxonomy): Bacteria > Bacteroidota > Bacteroidia > Chitinophagales > JADIYW01 > JADJSS01. Next base: position 1,858 of record CAYVGM010000229.1, on the reverse strand, counting down.
TATATGGGTTGCAGATTTTATGCATATATTACAGCGTAAAAGTACATTTTCTAAATCTATCATCAAATACACACGTTTGTAATTATGATTAATTATGAGGAATTATTTATGAAAGAAGCCTTGCGGCTGGCTGTCAAAGCTTTTGAAGAAGATGAGGTTCCGGTAGGTGCGGTTGTCGTATATGGACAGCAAATTATTGGAAAAGGATATAATCAGGTAGAGAAATTAAATGATCCGACTGCACATGCTGAGATTCTGGCGATTACTGCTGCCTGCAATTATCTGGGTAGCAAATATCTTGACAAATGTACGCTCTATGTAACACTTGAACCCTGTATGATGTGTACGGGAGCTATTCGGGAGGCACAAGTGGAAAAAGTAGTTTTTGGTGCAAGCGATAATTCACATAAGAAATCACAACCTAATCTGTTTGAAGTGCGAGGTGGTATATTAGAAGAAGATTGCAGTGCTTTGATAAAGCGTTTTTTTAAATTGAAACGATTATAATAACCAACGATTTCATTGTGTTTTTCAAATGCGTAATTGACTGCATTATTGGCATTTATTTTGTTATCTAAGTTTCGTAAACTTTTATTAACTTCAAAAAAAATAATCAGCATGAAAAAACTATTTCTAATGTTTGCTTTGGTATGTCTTGCCAAGGCTAAAATTTTTGCAGGAGGGCCAGATGATGTCTTAGGTACCTGGCTTACCGGAGAAAAAGACTACAAGATTCAATTAACTAAAAATGCGGTCGGAGAAATTGAAGGTCATGTCGTATGGATGGCAGAACCTAATGACAAAAACGGCAAACCTCGTACGGATGTTGACAATGATGATCCTGCATTGCGTTCGCGCCCTGTCATGGGATTAAAAGTAGTATGGGGCTTTAAATATAATGCTGCGGAGAAAATCTACAAAGATGGAAAAGTATATAAAAAGGGAAATGTATATTGCGGCAAAATGGCATTAAATCCTGATGGTACATTGAAGCTCACCGGATTTATTTGCAAAGCATCATTCTTAAAGAAAAAAGATACGTGGACCAGGGTAAAATAAAGTAAAAAGAAATTATAGCAATAAAAAAAACAGCGCCAATATGGCGCTGTTTTTCTTTTGTAGTTTATATTTTTTGAATTTACAGTTTGATGGAAACACCACCTTCGATTAAGCTTTTACCATAACCGAATTCTGTGTAAACACCGATTTTTTCATTGAAGAAGTATTTAAGACCAAATTGAGGACCTGCAAACAACATACCTCCTACGCTACCAGTGCCGGTTGGAAAACTTACCGCAAGACCAGTACCAACATTTAAGCCTGCATATACGTCTAATTTATCTGCAATAGCCACTCCTTTTTTATCACCAATTAGCTGCATAAAGTGAAAGTTAGCCACTACACCAAATGGAACATATAATACGCCGCCACCGCCAAAGCTGCGATAAGAACGTCCACCGAATCCTGTAACTAAGCCTACACCTACATAATCATGCACACCAAACTCTAATTGAATGGGTAAAGTTCCCGAATACCAAAATGCTCCATAATAGTAACCTCTTCCTCCGTATCTGTAAAAACCTCCTTTGCCGAATGCTCCTAAATAAGAAGACATGCCCAAGCCTATAGATAAGGTTTTTGAACCTTTACCTTCAAATGCTTTACCGCCGGAAGATGTACTGTTGCCTTTAGCTGTGGGAGCATACATGTTCATAGTTTCCATGTTCAAACCTAATTCTCCCGCTGTGGATGTAGCGTATGCGAATATCAGCATCAACGCCACTACTAATTTTGTTTTTTTCATAATTGTAATTTTTTTCAAAGTTAAGAATAAAATATGTTCATAATATACCGAATT
>CAYVGM010000228.1:0-4482 GCA_964451125.1 uncultured Chitinophagales bacterium | reverse complement strand
CTGCCGTATGCTGATTGTGCCGAATCGCAAATGCACACTGGTGTTGCTGGTTTCCATACTCGGATAATCTCTTTTATCCTGATATTGAAACAATGCATCCGTGTATATTGGCTTTACTTTTATGGCATTGGGTAAAAATCCGATTTCAGATAATGAAGGAAAATTTGCATAAAACTGATAAAATTTGGTGACATCCGGCTTTTGAGCATCCTGCAAATTCTGTGATGAAAATTTGGCGAGCCATATATTTTTATAAGGTGTGTAAATAGTATAGGGCTTGCCGTCATCTTTCACAATTTCATCTTTTTCAAAAACAACCTGATCTTTAAACAGTTGAAAGCTGATATTGTTTTCTTGCAGCAGTGCTTTTATTAGTTTATCTCTGCTTATTGCATACGGCTCATAATCTTCATTGGTATAAACTGCATTTATGTGATATTCGCTCAAGAGTAATTTCCAGATATGCAAAGGTTCTCCTTTTTTGCATAACAAACTGCTGCCTGCATTTTTTAAAGTCAGGTCAATATTAGAAAGTTGCTGATGGATAAACTGAACTCTGGCATCGTTTTTATCCAAATCATTTAGAATATTTTCATCAAAAATGAAAATAGGCAGAACAGGTAAGCCTGCCTTTAGAGCAACTTTTAAAGCGGTATTGTCTTCCAGCCTTAAGTCGCGACGAAACCAAAATACATTGATAGTCATCATAACTTGTTAGTTATTTGAAAAGATATTTTTTTAGACCTTCTTCCAAACATTTAACAGCTTTGATTATTTCAGGAGATTGTAATACATAGGCAATACGTACTTCATTTTTACCTTTGCCTTCGGTGGCATAAAAGCCACTTGCCGGTGCCATCATCACTGTTTCATTATTATAATGAAAATCACTCAGCATCCAACGGCAAAAATCATCAGCATCTTTGACCGGTAATTGAACAATACAATAAAAAGCACCACCGGGAGTATGACATTTTACACCATCAATTTTATTGAGATGTTCTACCAATGTATCTCTGCGCTTTTTGTATTCTTTGTTTACTTTTTCAAAATAATTTTCTTCCACATCAAATAAGGCCATTGCACCTAATTGTTCTACAGTAGGAGGACTCAATCTTTGCTGCCCAAATTTTAAAGCTGTTGCCAGCACTTCTTTATTTCTGGTGGCAATCATGCCCAATCTTGCTCCGCATACACTGAATCGTTTTGATAAGGAGTCTATTAGAATGGCATGATCTTTCAGGTTGGGTAAACTGAGGATAGAGGTATATTCCAGTTCTTTATCATAAATAAAATCTCGATATACTTCATCGCAAATCAGGAAAAGATTGTATTTTATAGCCAGAATTTCCAGCTGTTCAAGTTCATTTTTGGAATAAAAATAACCTGTAGGATTATTGGGATTACAAATTAAAATGGCTTTTGTCTTAGCCGTAATTTTAGCCTCAAATGATGCAACGGAAGGTAGTGCGAAATGATTTTCAAAATCGGTAGGAATGGGAACAACTTTTATATTTCCACTTTTTGCAAAGCCAATATAATTTGCATACAATGGCTCCGGTATAATGATTTCATCATCCATATCCAGTATGGAAAATAAAGTAAACAAGAGTGCCTCAGAACCTCCGGTCGTAATCATTACCTCCTCACCGGTTATTTCTGTACCATAGCGTTTTTTAAAAAATGCGGCATATTTATTTCGGGTTTCTTCAAAGCCGTTAGACGGACTATATTCCAAGACAGTTCTGTCTATTGTTTTCAGAGCCTCCCAAAATTGATATGGTGTTTCAATATCCGGCTGGCCGATATTCAAATGGTAAATGTGAATTCCTGATTTTTTTGCTTGATCAGCAAATGGAGCTAATTTACGAATGGGTGATGCCGGCATCATTTTGCCTTTTTCGGATAGGGATGGCATTCGCCAAAATTACAAAAAAATCCCCCGAAAACTCGAGGGATGATTATTTATTTTAATGATTGAAATTTATATTAACCACCGATTATACTTCCTTCGGCTTCATCAACTCCCTGTTTCATAGGTACGGCATTGCCTTTGATATAAAGTGTTATGGTTTCCCCGTCTTTGGTCGTAACGGTTATGGTTTTTGTGAAATTACCTTCTCTTGCCATATTATATTGTGCTGATACCATCCCTTTTTTGCCCGGCATTACGGGTTCTTTCGTCCAGCCCGGCGTAGTACAGCCACAAGAGGCTTTTACGTTTTCGATAATTAATGGTTCTTTGCCGACATTGGTAAACTCAAATTCATAAGTTACAGGTTTGCCTTGTGCCTGACTACCAAAGTCGTGTTCTGTTTTAGTAAATTTGATTTTTTGAGAAGTCTGCGCATTATTTTGAGCGTTAATCACTCCAATACTGAACATAAACGACAGAATCAAAACTAAATATTTCATAGACGAATTTTTTTGTAAAGTTCACAAAAAACATACCACAATGTCAAATTATTTACTCTTATTAACTCAACATTAACAAGTTGAAAATAATGACTTTCTTACTAAGGCATTTATAATTAGCTGTTTATGTAATTTAGGTTAAGCAATTAATTGGCAAAAACTATCCTTGAAATTGGTATCTTTAACATTCAGAAAACTATCAGCATCACTTAAGCAAACTATGAAAATTGAAAAAAATCCTGTGTTAATGATGCATATTGCCACTTTGCTCTGGGGTTTGACTGCAATTTTAGGGAAATTAGTAACTGTTAATGGTTTTATGCTCGTTTGGTATAGAACGCTTTTTGTTTGCCTCATATTGCTATTTTACTCCAAACTGATACCAGAATTAAAACGACTTAGCAGCCGGGATTTTCTTATCATGTTTGGCATTGGCAGTGTGCTGGCGCTGCACTGGATTGCCTGGTACACTTCTGTGAAAATAGCAAATGCGTCAGTTGCACTAAGCTGTATTGCATTAGTTTCATTTTTTATAGCATTTATCGAACCATTATTTCTCAAAAAACCGTTTCAGCTAAAAAATATTTTGCTGGGCTTATTAGTTATTCCGGGTATTTTATTAATCAATAATGGGCTACATGTCAGTTTGCACAAGGGATTTTTTGTTGGTATACTGGCTGCATTTCTGGCTGCCATTTACAGTGTACTGAATAAAAAATACACACAGCATATTAACAGCAATATCATCACTTTTGTAGAATTACTGGGCGGTTTTATTTTTATGACAGCAACATTACCCATTTATCTCAAACTGAACTGGGGAAAATTTGAATTCTTAACTGCATTTGATTTTTTATTGATGCTGATTATGACAGTTTTTTGCACCTTGCTTTCTTACTATCTTTATTTTACGGCACTCAAAGCCACAAACGCTTTTAAAACCTCTCTGATAAATAATTTAGAGCCTGTTTATGGTATACTTTTATCTATTCTAATCTTACATGAAAATAAACATCTGAATGCTCAGTTTTATTTAGGAACAGCTATACTGGTGGCTGTAGTTTTTGCTGACGGACTTATTAAAGAAAAAAGAATTAAACTTCGCTAGGTGATTTAATTACATCAAGAAGCAAATTAATCTCATCTTTACTGATACCCAAGTGTGGAAGTATACGCAAGGTATTGGACTGGTTGGCATTGCCTGTTAAAATATGATGTTTTTCTACTAATGTATTTCTAAATTCTTTTACCGGAAATTCAAATTCGATACCCAGCATCAAACCACGACCTCTTATTTGTTTGATAACCGGAACATGTTTTAGATTTTCCTTTATATGTTCACCAACTGCATGAGCATTTTCCATTAATTGCTCATTAATCAATATATCCAATACGGCAATTGCAGCAGAGCAGGCGAGGGGAGCACCTCCAAAAGTAGTACCCAACATACCATATTCGGCTTTAATTTTTGGCGATACCAATATCCCCCCAATTGGAAAACCATTGCCCATGCCTTTAGCCATACTGATGATATCCGGTTTTACATTTGCCCATTGATGGGCGAAAAATTTCCCGGTTCTGCCATAGCCGCACTGTATTTCATCTGCAATAAAAATTGCTTGGTGTGTATCGCATAAGCTACGTATCTTTTGTAAAAATGATGCTGTGGCTTCGTAAATGCCATTTACTCCCTGAATGGGTTCTATGATAACAGCACAAATTTCATTTGATGCAAATGCATTTTCCAGTGCTGTTTCGTCATTTAATTCCAGAAATAACACATGTGCATCATTGTTAATTGGCGCTTTAATTTTGGGAGCATCGGTAACGGCAACCGCCCCATGTGTTCTGCCGTGAAAGGCACCTTTAAATGCAATTACCTTTTTTCTCTGATTATAGAATGAAGCTAATTTAAGTGCATTTTCATTGGCTTCGGCACCACTGTTACACAAAAATAACTGATAGTCCGGATAAGAGGAAACCGAACAAAGTTTATCCGCTAAGATAGTCTGTAAAGGCAGATGCACCGAATTGGAATAATAAATCAATTCCTGGATTTGTTTTTGC
>CAYVGM010000227.1:0-4496 GCA_964451125.1 uncultured Chitinophagales bacterium | reverse complement strand
ACTGCGGTTACTAACAAGATTGTACAACGTACCGGCATTTTGGATAAAACTGTTGTTACTAAAGAAGGCGGTGTTATTACTACCTCTAACGAGATATTTGACGAACAAACCGGGCAACCTGTTTTAACCAAGATTACGAATGAATATGGTAATTCAATCTATAATCTTAATATTCCTGCCTATTGGGAATATGAGAAAATGGGACCTTCCTACAAAAATATAGGATTTCAGTTTAATGGTACAATAAGTAACTCAAGTAACCCAAATAATACATGTGATGCTCCTGTAAAATATACAATTAATGTGAACAATCTTGCTATTGCTAACAAGCTGATACAAGGAGATGAATTGTTGATAAGTAACAATGGTGGCTATGTTAAAGCATATGTAATTGATGTCGTAGGTCAAAACATTACAGTAAATATTGAGGGTACTGACATACCCATGGGAGCTCAAGATTGCATAGTAGTACGTTCGGGTAATAGAAATATGCTTAGTGTACCTGCAGGTTCTGTTAATGCATTAGAAAATCCACTGAATAAAATATTGAGATAAAACTAGAAACAATGGAACAAATAAATAAATATATATTAATTGTGTGCTTTGTTGGTTTGGGTATGCTCAATTGTATGGCGCAGTTCAAAAGTTATGAAGCCTATAGAATTCCTACCCATGCGGATTCACTATATGCAGATAGCATACCAGAAATTGAATTAAGATACAATAATCAAAATATTAGCTCACAAATAAATAGCTCTACATATAGAAATATGTCTTTATGTTTTGGTCCGGAATTGATATGTGATCAAAATCAAAATGATTGGCTTGATTGTTTTGGAGGAAACAATACCGATTTTGTACAATATACTCCAAATGGCTCTCCTTATGGAACTTATAGAATCTCAAATAATCCATCAAATGTAACAAATCAGTGGTGCAACATAACTGGGCATACTTCAACTAATCCAAATAATATGTTAATACTAGATGGGTCCATAAATAACGATCTGAGAGTTTGGTATAAGGCTTTTAATTTAGAAGCAGGTAAAAAGTATAGTTTCGATTTTTGGACAATACAAAACTATAAGAAGTCTAGTTTTACTTTTAATATTAAGGATGCTAGTAATACCATTTTAGTAACAAGTTCATGGAATGTAAATAATCAAAACTGTAATTGGAAAGAACATGAGTTTATCTTCCAGCCTAACTCAAGTGGGATATATTATTATGAGATAATAAATGTAAAAAGCAACTTTATTGGAAATGATTTTGCTTTAGATGATATTTCATTAAAAGAAATTTTACCGAGATGCCCCATTCAACCTCAAATTGTAGGATGTTATGGTACTTTTGCACCAGAAACTACACTGCCAGTTACAAATGAAAAATCCATAAATTCAACAATTAATCAATCACTATCAGCTTGTAATTATTGCAATGGTTCTACATTTCATTTAATAATATCAAATCCACAATATTGTGTTACATATTCTTGGACTGGTCCTAATGGTTTTACTGCTACTGGTTCCGATGTTACAGTAACAAATGCAAGTACATTGCATTCCGGAGTTTATACAGTAACGGCTACAGGATTAAGTGGATGTGCAATTAAACAGGCATCTGTAACAATAAATATAATTACCATTACTCCAACAATATCTGGTAATAAGTATATATGCCCGAACAAAAACACCACCCTGGATGGTGGAGCAGGTTATGAATCTTATGCTTGGACAAAGAACGACGATCCCGGATTTAGTAAAAACACTCAAACCATAGAAATTGACCAAACAGGAACCTATACACTTACTGTTACTAAAAATGGATGTACAGCTTCAACTTCTATAGTAGTCGATGATAAGTGTCCATTATCCTACATGCCATATTTTTCATTAGGGCCTTGTGCTAGTGGAAATGTGAATAGTGGCATCATCAAGGCTGACATACCAAATCACATAGGTGGTTCTGGTACTTATGTATTTACACTCTATAAAGATGAAATGACAAACCAACACTTCGAATCACAATGCAGACATTTCATAGCATCAAATAGTAGTGGTGTATTTAATAATTTGCCAGCAGGAGATTATCAAGTACAAGTATGTGAAGGGAATCCAACTTATCCATATCAGTTTTGTTTAGAAACAACAATTTTCTTGCAAGCATTAGGTCAATCTTTAGGCTTGACTACACCATTATATATTTGCCCTGGTCGTACAACAGAGATTCAAATTGATCCTTTATTTGTCAATGTCATTTGGTCAAATGATTGCAATAACAAATTACCTGAATCTGAAGAAGTGGTAAATATATATCATCATATTTTTAAACCCGGGGCAGGAGGTTGGCATACAATTGTTTCTACTACATCAGGTGGGTGTATTTTAAACGATCGAGTATTCATTTACGATTTTAATGCACCACCCTTAGATCTTAGGTTACTACCTAAGGTATTGCAAACTGGTGTTACTAAAATGGAAGATGTTTGGATGCCCGACGTATCTACTATGCAGTGGAATAATGCAGCTGATATTAATGCATTTATGATGCGCTCAAGATATGCCCAAGGCAAATCCGGAATTTATAAAGGGTTGAAATCTTATGATTATTTGGAAGACCGTGTGCTTACAGAAACAGCAAATGACCTAAAACAAGTAAAAACTGAAACGGATGGTCATTTTAATGATGTACCTTTCTTTAACTGGCATCATCCCAAATTTGGATTAACGGATAATACAGCTAAGTGGATTAATACGAATACCATGACCAAATACAATCCTGCCAGTTTTGAATTGGAGAATAAAGATATTTTAGACAATAAGAGTGCAGCTTTATATGGCTATGGAGGCAAGTTAGAAATTGCAGTAGCCGGAAATGCCTCATATACTGAAATCGGTTTTGAAAATTTTGAAGAATATTACAACAATAACTTTAATGCCATACATCAATTAAACAACCAAACTGGCAATTTGGATATCGTATCCAAAATTATTGCTGCAAGTTATTATCAATATAAAGAAATTGAAATAGTAGATGCATATTATAACAAAGCACTAGTTGCAATTGACAATAATTTCTCTTGCAAAGACAATGTAATGTCAATTGACGTACTGGCACGATCCGTACCACGTGTTGAGTCTGATCTGGATAAAGAATTATTGTCAGAATGCGTAGAAGCCAAGATTGTAAAATCACCTTGCGAAAATGATAAAACTGTAATGTTTGAGTTTGATTATAACAAATTCAAGAATAATTTCCCAACCGGAGACGAATGTACTTACTGGTATGGAAAAGCATTCCAAAAAATGTTAGTAAATTATCCGGTTAACATAGCATATCCAATTTCATTATCGAATATTGCACATACAGGAAAAAACGCTGTAATAATCGCTGCAAATACAGGCATTGAGCTCCCACAGAAAAATCTGCGATTGGTAGGTGGAAAAGAATACCAGATATCTGCATGGATTCGTGTTGCTGGTCAGGATGAGAGTACCCCCTCCCAATTAATACAATACATTAATTCCAATAAAATCGGCATTATTTTGAAAATGAATCCCGGGGTTGAAACCCCGGTATTGCATCCGTCAGGGCCAGTAATTAATGGCTGGCAACGAGTATATGCCAATTTCAAAACGCCCGAAGGATTAGATGAAACATTCCTCAAGTTTACTAATACAGTAAATATGTATTTAGATGATATACGCATTCAGCCGGCAAATGCAAGTATGCAAACATATGTTTATGATCCTGAAAATTATAAGCTTAGAGCTGTATTAGACCAAAATAATTATGCTACACTCTATAAGTATGATGATGAAGGAAATTTATTTTTAGTGCAGAAAGAGACAGTTGAAGGAATAAAAACGATTCAATTATCCAATAGTTATATTCACCCTACAGTACCATAACTGAAAATGAAACAAGTTCGATTCATCATAATCTTTTATTTTCTTGCTTGGACATTGAAAGCACAAGCTTTGGAAATACCTAAGCCCATTACAAATTGGATAAATGCCACTATTCAGCATAAAAATTCGGAAATGCAAATTAAAACTACCACTTTTCCGGGTGTAAATAGCACGCTGAAGGCTGTAGTAAGCAATATGCATGTCTTTAAATCTGATTCGCTGCTTAAAATAACTTCTGATACGCTCGATATCATCCAATCCTATAATACACAACTGAGCATAAATAAATCTGCAAAAGAAATAACGATACATACTATGACAGATGAGGATAAAGAGATAACGAGATTACTCTCAAATATAGCATCAATATCAAAAATGCTAAATATGTATGATACGGTGTATGTCAGTGGCAATACGAATAATGATATTGTTTATACCTTTTTGTCCAACAAGTTGCCGTTTTATAATAAGTGCGAATTCATCTTAGATGTGCAAAATTCAAAAGTAAAAAGATGTACTTTTTATTTTATGGAAACAACATACTATGAGAAGACAGAAATGCTGTATGAAAAAATGGATTATGAT
>CAYVGM010000226.1:0-4634 GCA_964451125.1 uncultured Chitinophagales bacterium | reverse complement strand
GCATATATCTATTGCCGATGAAAAAAACAGTATTACAAAAACCCTGGATGAAGCAGTAGCTTTGGCAGATGTGATTTTAATTACCGGAGGATTGGGTCCCACCTCTGATGATATTACCAAGAAAGTATTGTGTGATTATTTTGGAGGAACGCTTGTTTTCAATGAAGATGCATATGCCAATATTGAGCGCATTTTTTCTTTGCGCAAACGTGAAATCAATGAAGCCACCCGACAAGTTGCTTTTCTGCCGGATATATGCATACCTATACCTAATAAGAACGGCACTGCAGCAGGAATGCTCTTCAGAAATGAAAATAAAGTGATAGTTTCCATGCCGGGTGTGCCTTATGAAATGCAGGCTATGGTAACGGATTATTTTATTCCATATTTACATCAAAATTTTAGTTTGCCTTTGATTTTGCATAAAACTATACTAACCGCCGGAGTAGGCGAAACACAATTAGCAGAGCGCTTAACTGCATTTGAAACAAATAAAGATCCGCGTGTAAAGCTTGCATACCTGCCGTCGGTCGGCAAAGTAAAATTGAGATTGACCATAAAAAGTGATGCTGAAAACCAAGGCATAAAAAATTCCACACTTTACGAACTCATGGAACAATCCCGGAATGAGGTAATGACAGCCATTGGGGAGTATGTTTATGGCTTTGATGAAGACACACTAGAAGCAAATATTGGCAAATTATTAAAGGATAAAAAACTAACCCTGTCAACAGCCGAAAGTTGCACCGGAGGCACTATTGCACAAATGATTACTTCTGTTGCGGGCAGCTCTGCCTATTTTAAAGGAAGTGTGGTGGCTTACTCAAATGAAGTAAAAGAGCAAGTATTACACGTAAAATCAACAACCATACAGCAATTTGGTGCAGTGAGCGAAGAAACGGTTGCAGAAATGTTAGACGGTGCCTTATCTGTTCTGCATACCGATTTGGCAATAGCCGTATCAGGTGTTGCAGGCCCGGATGGTGGCACTCCCGAAAAGCCTGTAGGCACTGTCGTAGTAGGTATCGCCAATAAGTCAGAAAAGTATATTCGTCGTTTATCATTTACCAATCATCGGGGAAGAAATATAGAACTAAGCAGTGTGATTGCTTTAGTAATGCTGCGCAAATTTCTTTTAAAACATTATGCATAGATTTTCCTGATCTACTTCGTATCTTGTTGCATCTTTTAATAAATTATGGCAGCGTATAAATTTTTATTGCCCAAGATGGGCGAAAGTGTGATTGAAGCAACGGTATTGCAATGGCATAAACAAGTTGGCGACAAAATAAATGAACACGATGTATTGGTTGAAGTAGCCACAGATAAGGTGGACTCCGAGGTACCCAGTCCTGTGAGTGGCATATTAAAACAAATTTTGCACGATAAAGATGCCGTCGTTCCCGTAGGAGATGTATTAGCCATCATTGAAATTGAAGGCAGTGAAATTCAAGTTACACCATCAAATAAAGTGGCAGATAAAGAAGTTGTGGTGGAAACTAAAAATGAAATAAAACCACCGGAGTTTAAAGACATTGAACTGAAAGTTGAAAATGTAATTCCGGAAATTAAAGCCGTTGAAAATACAGTAGAGCAAGCTAAAGTTAGCGTACAATATACAGCACCCGTTATCAGTAGTTCTGCAAAATACTATTCACCGTTAGTGATGAGCATTGCTCAAGCTGAGCAGATAAGCATGACAGAATTAGATACCTTGCAAGGCTCAGGTATGGATGGACGTGTTACTAAAGAAGATATTCTGGAATATGTTGATAAAAAGAAAAAAGGGATTATAGTAACTCCGGCATTAGCTTCTGTTCAGAAAGAAAAACCAGAAGTAACAGCAACAGCCGAAACAGGACAAAAGAAAGAAATAAAACAAACGAATGTAGAACAACCGAATACGGAAATCATTGAAATGGACAGAATGCGCAAACTGATTGCACAGCACATGGTCAATTCTAAGAAAACTTCTGCGCATGTTTCTTCGTTTGTAGAATGTGATGTAACGAATATAGTACGTTGGAGAGATAAAAATAAAAACGCATTCCAAAAACGTGAAGGATTCAGTTTGTCGTTTATGCCTGTTTTTGTAGAAGCCATCGTCAAAGCCATTAAAGATTTTCCGATGATTAATGTGTCGGTGGATGGTGATAAGATTATCAAAAAGAGAGATATCAATATTGGTGTGGCTACGGCATTGCCTTCGGGAAATCTGATAGTGCCTGTGGTAAAACAAGCCGACCAAAAAAGTTTACTGGGTATTGCCAAAGCCATGAATGTGTTAGTCAATAAAGCAAGAACAAATTCGTTGCAATCCGATGATATTGCAGATGGCACTTATACCATCTCCAATATTGGCACTTTTGGAAATATTATAGGTACGCCCATCATTAATCAACCTCAGGTGGCCATCATGGCAGTAGGCGCTATTACCAAAAAACCTGTTGTGTTAGAACTTGACGGACAAGATGTTATTGCCATACGCCATATGATGTACCTGTCGCATACCTATGACCATAGAGTTGTAGACGGTATGTTAGGCGGATTATTTGTAAAAAAAGTAGCAGATTATTTAGAAAAATTTGATTTGAATCAAGAAATATAGTATTTTTACATGTTGTGAAAAACTATAAACCTAATGAACATCAATTACATATCCTACGCAGTGTGCTTGACAGGATAATTAAGATACCTGATGAAGTATATGATGATATTTTGACAAAATTTAAACTTGTTGAAATTGATAAAAATACTGATTTTATAATACCAGGTGATACCAATAAGGATGTGTACTTTATCTTAAACGGGTTAATACGGATTCATTATTTTAAAGAAAAAGAAATTACATTTATGTTCAAAACAGAGCATAATTTCTTTACAAATTCTCTATTCTTGTATGGCAGTAATCATAATTTTTATACTTATACTGCTCTTGAAAAAACAATCTGCATGTATATAGAGTTTGATGAAATTGAAAAGTATTACAGAAAATATCAAGTAATAGAAAGGTTAGGCAGAAAGATAGTTGAACTGAACTATATTACTACAATTCAATCCAGTCAAAATATTCTATACCTGAGTGCAGAAGAAAGATATTTATCTTTTTTGAAATCTAACTCCGCATTACTTCAACGCGTTCAACTAAAACATATTGCTTCTTATTTGGGTTTGACACCGGAAACATTAAGCAGATTACGAGCAAAATATTCATGATCTTAAATTTCTCATCATGCAAAAAACAACCAAAAATTTAGAAGAATATCAAAATCAGTTGAAGAAGGCAGTGCAGCAAATTGCTGATATCAAACAAGAGAATTTGGATGAATTCGTGAAAGCATTTGAATTGGAGTTTATTCCCAAAAAGACATTTATTCTCAGAGAGGGTGAATATTCAGAAGAAACCCGATTTGTTATAAAAGGACTCGTGCGCATTTATTATGTGCGGGAAGAAAAAGAAATTACGAACTGGTTTATCAGCGAAAATATGTTTTTTGCAGCAGTATATGCCATTCTCACCGGCGAGCGAAATTACAATTACTATGAAACCCTTGAAGACACCATTTGCCTGAAACTTAATTACAGAAAATTAGAAGAGTTTTATGCAAAGAATCATTGTATGGAACATTTCGGTCGCAAGCTAATTGAAAATTATTATTCCTTATTTATGAAAAAATCGTATGAAGTACTGTTTCTTTCTGCTGAAGAACGCTATCATACTTTTGTAAAAGAAAGGGGGGATTTACTCAATCGCATACCTCTTCGCTATATTTCTTCTTATCTCGGTATCACACAAGAAACGCTTAGCCGACTGAGAGCTAAACATTAAATTATCCTTCGTAATTTCTTTTGTTTATCGATATCAGTTATCTTCATAAAAAAATCTACTTAAATGAAAGCAGAGATTAAAAAAATCTATGATGCCCACGTCCAGTTTGAGCTTGAACAATTTGGTAAAAAACACATTAAATCCAATATAAAAGAGGATGTTCATGCTGTATTCAAATGGCTGGAAAAAGTTACTTTAAACGATATTACTTCGGCTGAAGACGTAAAATCATTTTTGAAAAGAAATGTAAAACACTATGAGCTCTCTGATGAGCAGCGCGATTATGCCAAAGACCTGGCAAAACATATACATGACCACGCTAAAAAATCAAAACATACAGTAAGTAATTATATTACAGAAAAGCGCTTTTTTGAAATTTCGGATAAATTGATTGCACAAAAGGAATGGCGGGAGGAGCTGATAGAAAAGATTGCCCAAAATCCCGTTTATGGCGAATTAATAGCAGATACGTTATACGATGGCATCAAACAGTTTATGCAACAAAGCGGTCCCAGCAACGAGTCGGTAGGTGGTTCTTTGTTTAATATTGGCAAAGGATTGTTAGGTGCAGCACTGTCAGGCGTTCAGGATAATATAGATGCAACAGTGAAGAAATTTATTGCTACGAATCTTTCCAAAACCCTGCAAAAAAGCGAGCAAAACCTGAAAGACCGCTTTAGTGAACCCAAGCTCAGACTGATGTCCAAGACCATTTGGAATAAAATTCGTGATGTGAAAATCAGTGATTACGCAAAAAAAATCAAGACCAAAGACATCAACGAAAGCTTGGATATTGCAGAACAAG
>CAYVGM010000225.1:3397-4689 GCA_964451125.1 uncultured Chitinophagales bacterium | reverse complement strand
GGGTTGATAGGCATGCGTTTCAGGCATTGGAATCAAGCGATTATCATAAAAGGCTACATTTGAAAACCGGATTAAATCAGGATGTTCGGAGCGGTAATGAAAGTTGAGGTAAGTATTGATAAAATCAGATGAATCCGCATATTCCAAAAGAGAATTTGACTCCGCCAGGAAATTTTCCACTTCGCTTTCTTCTTCTGTCTGTTGTTCATAAAAGACCACCTCACTGGCAAAATAGGCACTTGGCGGCATCTGATGTCTGTCGCCCGAAATAATTTTTTGTTTCCCTCGCAACAAAGAGGTATAAGTATCTTCTAATCGCAACTGACTGGATTCATCAAAAATGACATAATCAAAATGACTGTCATTTAACGGAAAAATGGACGTGCACACACTGGGATTGACCATCACAACCGGAAACAGTGTTGTAAAAAAATCAGCATCATCGTGTATAATTTTGCGCAAGGTATTGCGAGAACCGTATTGTTTATTTTTACGCAGATTGTATAAGTAACGCAGCTGTGTTTTATCTCTTTGCGCTAAAGCTTGTTGTATTTTATTTTGCCATCCCAACTTTATTTTATCTGTCAATAGTGTACTAAACTGCTCTTCTGCTTGCTGTAATTGTAATAATTCATTTGTTGCAGCAACCGTAAGTTTATTTTGTAATGCAAAGCGCAAAGCCAGCTCATTTTTAAACCACAGATTAACCGTATTTTTCCAAGCCTCCACACGATATAATTTCAGCGCATCAATCAGATATTTTACATTAGTTTCCTGTTTCAGATAAAGTGATTGAAATGCCGCATAAGCATACAAAATACCAGTAGAAGAAGCCAACACGGTATAAATATGTCCTTCATTTTTTAGCGGCAACAGCATATTGCTGATGCGCTGTTCTGTCAAAGCATACTGTAAATCAGTTGTACATAATCCATACGATTTTATCTTGTTTATTGCGTTTAAATATTCCTGCCTGGTCAATTCTTTTCTCGTGCGGATATGACGGTATTTAGAAGAAAAGACTGCAAAAATATTCAGCAAAACAGGATAAATGCCCTGCTGTTCGTCAAAATATTTTTTTCCGTTTACTAAGTCCAGTTCTGTCGTGTCATAAAGCAATTGCAGTTGTGTTGCCAGCTCATGCAATTCTTTACTGATTTGCTCTGGTGTTTTATGAATAAAATTTTCAGCTCGAATTTTATCAAAAACAGCATCTTCTTTATGTCGTTGATTAGCCAGCAACTCAGCGTGTTCCACAATATTCAACAATGCATTATACGTTTCGCTGTCTA
>CAYVGM010000225.1:0-3297 GCA_964451125.1 uncultured Chitinophagales bacterium | reverse complement strand
CCTGAATAATTATGGAAGTAAGTGTCTGGCTTTTTCCGGTACCGGGTGGCCCCTGAATGATAATCTTATCTTGAGTAAATGTGCTGCGTATGACTTCTTCCTGCGATGCATCTATCGATAAAACGGGATAAACTTCCGATTGGCTTCTCTCTTTTTGTATAACAGTATCACCTTTGATTTCTGTTGATGCGAGTTGCTCCAAATCGTTGATGATACTTTGTTTTTGCGTTTTATACATCCCCAACACGCCGCTCCATCGTAGCCATGGTGTTTGTTTGGTTAACAGTTCCAGCGATTCTTTATTGGTACAAGGCAATATGGTTGGTATGGCACTTTCTGCATCAAACTGACCATTTAAGCGTTGTAATAAAAGCTCGCAGCAATTGATTAATTTTCTTTCTGTGAAAAAATCTTCTTCGACCAAATCGGCGAGATCATCCGTTTTTACCTGATAATTTTTTTCGAGATAGGACTGTAAAACTTCATTGAAAATGACAGCTTGCTCATCCGATTTATGCAACCGCCAAGTACTGGATTGTGTAGTATCTTTTTTAAGTTCAAGATACCAAATAAAGAGCGGTGCTTTGATAATTTTCTTAGGATTTTCCGCATCGCGGAAAATCAACAAAGGATAACCAAAACCAAACGAAGAATAGCCAAATTGTTCAAAAGCTTCTTTTTCCTGATAGTATAAATGGTTGAGTCTTTTGGTAGTCTTATTCAGTTGTTTGATTTGTTCTTCGTTTTCTTTCGGTATTTTGGAAAAGTCCATTGTGATTTTAAATGAAAAATTTTCTTTTGTCAAGAGTTCATTTAAAAAATCGAGATGCAGACTTTGCTGAATATTTCGAAAATCGAATACATCCAGACGGGCAAAATTGCCGGGCAAGGCATTCAAATGAATACTGCGAGAGTCGCCGGATTTGAGGCGAGTAATCAATTTATCAATAAAGGAAGAGGACACTTTTTATTTCATTTTCTGATTGTAACGGACATGGTGCAACATATTTTATTCAGCTTAATTTATGTGCAGATGATTTATGATGATTAAACAACAATTTTGCCAATAAATATTATTAATTGCCTTTGGCTAATTGTTCATTACACCATTTAAGCACATTAGTAAGCACCATTTCCTTTTCAGGTTCATTATGTGTTTCGTGATAAAGACCTTCATAAGCAATAAACTTCAGATTGCTGCCTGCCTTTTGTGCAAATGCTTTTGATTTTTCAAAGGAAGTCAAGCCATCGGCAGTGCCATGAAACAATAATGTCGGCAGTTTCAAATATTTGGCATGGGCAAGTGCATCTTCACCATATTCTATCAACTCAATGCCCATTTTAGATGAAATAATATCAAAGACCATCGGATCTTTTTTATACTTTTCTACCACGTCTTTATCTCTTGATATTTGTGTGGCATCCAATCCGGAAGGTAAAGACAAGGTAGGAATCAGATTGCGCATAAATTTGCCTACAGCAATTTTGATGGCCGGCGGCTCAAATGCAGTATTAAAAAAGGGAGATGAAAGGATGACACCCATCACATCCGGTTTGCGCTTGATGGCATAATTTGCCACTACATTGCCTCCCATACTATGACCGTATAAAAATTTTGGTATATCCGGAAAATTTTGGTCGGCCTGTTTTAATAAATTACCTACATCATTCAAAAATTCATCATAGCTGGGAAAATGCCCTTTTTTACCTTCAGAACGTCCATGACCTCTGTGATCATAGGCAATCAATGCATATCCGTTTTTAGTAAAAAAATCCGCCACGTGCTCGTATCTCGAACTAT
The DNA here is from genome assembly GCA_964451125.1 of uncultured Chitinophagales bacterium. Classification (GTDB taxonomy): domain Bacteria; phylum Bacteroidota; class Bacteroidia; order Chitinophagales; family JADIYW01; genus JADJSS01. The sequence continues at coordinate 1,496 of CAYVGM010000225.1, read as the reverse complement.
GTTCGCCAAAACCGTGTACTAAGCAAATCACAGCTTTAGGCTCACCGCTGTCCGCTTCCCATTGTTGTCCGAAAATTCGCAATCCGTCGTTTGACGTCCATTCCAGTTTAGTATTTTTCATGCAAAGTAGTTTATATGACAAAATTAACTTAAATTTAGTCAAGTAATTGTCAACGACAAAATAATCAGATGAAAAAATCGAGCATGCTGTTATTAAAATTATCCGGAATATTTATTCTACTTGTAATCATATACTTAATCTTGGTTATTATTTATGCCCAAACAAATAATTATGATCCGGAACCCAAATCAAAGGCTGAAGATATAAACATCTACTCGAATCCGATACAACAAGATACTTTCGTTTTTTACACCTGGAATATCGGCTATTGTGGTCTTGGTGCAGAATCCAGTTTTTTCTTCGATTCGCCTAACCCCATAAAGCAATTTGTTTATCCTTTTGAGGTACATGTCCGCCCTTCCAGCCAGACTGTACAAAAAAATATCATGGGCGTACTGTCAACTGTTAGAGACTGGGCAAGTGATGCCGATTTTATCGCCTTACAGGAAGTAGATATAGACTCCAGACGCAGTTATGGCAATAATGAGTTGCGTGCTGTTTCTCAAGTATTGACTAATTATAATTTCTCATTCGGCAAAAATTATGATGTCAATTTTGTACCGTTTCCATTGTTAAAACCTATGGGCGGTGTACTGGGAGGAATTGCTACTTTTTCTCGATATTCATTTCAGCAAACTCCGGTTCGTTATTCTTTCCCCGGAAGTTTTCCTTGGCCAAAAAAATTATTTTTTCTGGATCGTTGCTTTGTTGAACATCGTTTTAATGTGAAAAACGGGAAACAACTGGTGTTGCTTAATACGCACAATTCTGCATTTGACGGCGGTGTTTTGAAGGTGCAAGAAATGGCTTATTTAAAACAGTATTTGCTCAAAGAGTATGAAAAAGGGAATTATGTTGTCGTTGGTGGTGACTGGAATCAGATTCCGCCGGGCTATCAGCCAAAACTTAAAGACAGTGGCTATGAAGAAATGCCCATCGCTATAGATTTTTTACCTTCAGACTGGAAATTCGCCTTTGACAAAAGCACACCGACCAACCGTAAAGTTGATACGCCTTATGACGGAGTCAGCACTTATACTACTGTAATCGATTATTTTTTACTTTCTCCCAATGTAGAATTGTTACATGTAAACGGAATAGCTATCAATTTTGCTTATTCCGACCATCAGCCGGTGCGCATGAGTTTCAGGCTGAAATGATTTTATTTATTTGATATTTATTATGCAATGTCGTTAAGCTAAGTATGATTAAATGTAGAATATCCCAAAATAGTTGATTTAGATTTTTTTAGAACCACCTCATTTTTTCGCCTCCGTGATGAAAGTGGAGGAAGCAAGGTTAAATCAACTATTTTTACAGTTGACTAACCTTAACGACTTTGTATTTAAATATACAATTTTTATCTTGTTTTTAG
>CAYVGM010000224.1:0-4711 GCA_964451125.1 uncultured Chitinophagales bacterium | reverse complement strand
CGAATGATATTCCGGAAAGCATATTGGCTCAGTTGGGTATGAAAATACAACATGCCTTGCGCGCCTTTACGGCAAAAGACCGTCAGGCTATTAAATTAGTGGCACAAAACTATCCCGAAACGGAATATTACAAAGTCGAAGATTTGATAACGGAGTTGGGTATTGGTGAAGCCTTTGTAACGGCATTGAATGAAAAAGGTATTCCAACGCCATTAGTACACTGTCTGATGAGCCCGCCACAATCGCGAATGGATGTATTGAATGATATGGAAATGTCTCAATTGATTCAGTCATCTAAATTGTATAACAAATACAAACAAACGATAGATCCGGAAAGTGCATTTGAAATTTTAACAGACAGAATAAAACAAATGCAACAACAACAAGCTCAACAAGCGGAAGAAGTGGCACAAAAGAAATCCACAACAAGCAGAAAAGCAGAAAAATCTACGTTCGATAAAGTATTGAATAATACTATGACACGTCAGGTGGCACGCACTGCTGCGAGGGAAGTTACCAGAGGCTTGTTAGGCGTATTGAAAGGTATGTTTAAATAGAAAAGGGGAGTAGTTGGAAGTTTGCGTACTTAGTTGGCAAAATAAAGAATGAAGAGCAGTTTTAATTTAATATTCAACATTCAACATTCAACATTGAATAAATGAAATGGTTGCTGACTAAAGTCGGATTACTGTGGGCGAGGTTGATTTCGCTCTTACCCATGAACATCTTATTTGGTCTGGCTGATTTTCTTTATTTCCTTTTAAGCCGTGTTTATGCTTATCGCAAACAAATTATCGATATCAATTTAATGCATGCCTTTATGCATAAACGAAGCGAAGAACTCTGGTATATTCGCGAAAATTATTACAGGCAATTAGCCGATTTTTTTGTTGAGGTTATTAAATCTATTACTATCAGCAAGAATGAACTGCAAAAACGAATGCAATTGCACCATAGCAGTTATCAGCTTTTGAGAGAATACGAAAAACTCAATCAACCTATTTTTGTAGTTCTCGGACATTATAATAACTGGGAATGGGCATCTTTACTGGCAGGTATTGAAAGTCAGTTGCCGGCTATAGCTGTGTATCAAAAACCATCTAATGCTGCCTTTGATTCATTTATTAAAAAGAACCGCTCACGGTTTGGATGTTCCCTTATTGCCACCCATCAGCTCAAATCGCTTTATGCCGCTTTGTTAAAACAAGCATCACTTGTAGCTTTTGTTGCCGATCAAACTCCGGTAGATACTGAGTCTGCCTATTGGACTACATTTTTGGGTATGGAAACTCCCTTTTACAACGGGTTCGATAAGCTGGCAATTCGTACTAATGCCATCGTACTTTATACCTCAATAAGAAAGATAAACAGAGGTTATTACGAAATTGCATTTGATACGATTACGGCTGCTGCTAAAGATGAACAGGAAAATCAGATTACTGAAAAATTTGTGCGCTTGTTGGAAAAGGATATTGAAAACCGCCCCGAGTATTGGCTATGGAGTCACCGCCGCTGGAAACGTGCCGGTATAAAATATTGAAGTCACATGATTTTTGTATTTTTGCAAAGTGAGTCATCCATCAGTTGCAATTGTTATTTTGAATTATAGCGGAAAAAAATGGTTAGAACAGTTTTTGCCGTCAGTTATTAAGCATAATACTTACCCCAATGCTGAATTAATAATAGCAGATAATGCTTCTACTGACGATTCAATTGCATTTTTAAAAGCATACTATCCACAGATTCGTCTTGTTATAAATGAAAAAAATACGGGGTATGCAGGTGGATATAATGAAGCCTTAAAACACGTTGAAGCTGATTATTATGTGTTGTTAAATTCGGATGTGGAGGTAAGTCCTAACTGGATTGAGCAGCTTATTCTCTTTATGGAACAAGATAAAACATATGCAGCATGTCAACCGAAAATTCTTTCATTCAACGAAAAAAATAAATTTGAATATGCAGGTGCGGCAGGTGGATTTATAGATAAGTACGGTTATCCTTTCTGTCGTGGACGCATTTTTGATTCTTGTGAAATTGATACCGGACAATATAATACCAGTGGGGAAATTTTTTGGGCAAGTGGTGCCTGCATGTTTATCCGTGCAGATTTGTTTCATCAAGTTGGTGGATTTGATCCTGAATTTTTTGCGCACATGGAAGAAATTGATTTATGCTGGCGGCTTAAAAATTTGGGATATAAAATTGGCTATTGTGCCGAAAGCACAGTATATCATGTAGGTGGTGGGACACTCAATAAATCTAACCCTAAAAAAACATATCTCAATTTCAGGAACAACAGAAAGTTATTGCGCAAAAATCTAACGGAAAATGAGCTGAAAGCAATTTATAACAGACGAAACCAATTAGACCAACTGGCAGCACTGGTTGCTCTGGCTAAAGGCAATACGGATGAGGCAAATGCCATCAGGCAAGGACTGAATGACTATAAAGAAAGTATTCATAAATGGGATAAAAAACGCACTGAGAACGAACGCTTGCAAGAAACGATGTCAATAGGAAAGCCAAATAAAGTGGGTATTTTTAACCATAGTATAGTGTGGAAATATTTTGTAAACGGCAATAAAAAATTCAGTGACTTAAAGTTTTAAGATGTAAATATTTGTATGCTAATTTATAATATATCAATTTAATAATGTACCAATTTACCAATCACTAATCACTAATAACCAATTACCAATAACCAATAACTAATAACCAATAACCAATGACCAATTACTACTCACCAATCAATCTATATGAAAACTTTTATCATCGGTGCATCGGGACTCGTAGGCAATAATTGCCTTGATTTTTTTACTCAACAAGAATGGGACTGTATCGGCACTTATTTTTCTTATGAAACAGATAACCTGCATTTTTTTGATACCCTTAATTTAGAAAATGAAAAGAACTTTAATATACAAGCATTTCAACCCGATGTAATCGTGCATTGCGGTGCACTTACGCATGTCGATTATTGCGAACTACATCCGGATGAAAGTTATGAAAAAACAGTGGTCTCCACTTTAAATATGATTGCATTGGCAAAAACGCTGAATGCCAAGTTGGTTTTTATTTCAACCGATTATATTTTTGATGGCGAAAATGGTCCCTACGACGAAGAAGCCAAGCCGAATCCTCTCTCAGTTTACGGCAAGCATAAGTTGGAAGCGGAGCAGGCTGTTTTAACAGCAAATGAAAATAATTTAGTGTTGCGTATTACCAATGTTTATGGCGAAGAGGAGAGAGGTAAAAATTTTGTTAGTAGAATTTTGCAACAAATTTTTGAAGGTAAAAAACTCACGCTGAAGCTGCCTTTAGACCAATATGCTACGCCGATAAATGCATTTGACATTGCACGTTGTCTTTATTTTTTATTGAACGATAATAAATGTGGCGTGTACAATATTGCCTCAACCGACTACATGAACAGAGTACAGCTGGCAATGACAATTTTGAAATATTTCGAGTATGCCGAGTATGACTTAATACCGCTAAGTACACCGGAAATAGCAGCACCTGCACCCCGTCCGTTACAGGGCGGATTGAAAAATAAAAAGTTTATGAATGAATATCCGGATTTTCGTTTTACGACAGTAGATGAGTATGTGAACAGCTATGTTTCAGAATAGCATTACAGTACTCTTACAATCATCACGATACCAAAAATGAATAAGCAGACACCGGCTATTTTTTTCACGATAATCAGCTTGTCTATGGTGAGTTTTTGTTTGAGGAAATAGGCAAAACGGATTTTGATTAAATCAAATAAAAAGACCATAAGTAATATGCCGAAATAAAACTGAATTTTTTCAGCAATGGTATCATAATTTATTGAAAATGTCGTGTACATGGTAATCCACCAAACGGTTACAAACGGATTCAATACATTAATAACAATGCCTTTTACAAAAGCCTGAAATAAGGTCTTTATATCTTCAATAGGAGCGTGTGCCGTTGAAGCTTTTGACATAAAAATGACAACACCGAATACAAGCAATAAAATACCACCGATTATGCCCATGGGCTGTTTGATGTCGTGAAAATCGATACGGTTTAGCAGATTTTCAACCAACATAATTAATACGATATCTATAACAACAATGCCGGCTACATATGCCAGACCTGAGCGCCAGCCTTTGGTAATCGTCAAATCGACTAAGCCAAAAAAAATGGGACCAATCATTAAGCTTACTGTGATACCGGATAAAATACCTTGTTCTAATGCTGTCATCGGCACAAATTACATTTTTTATATGGCTAATTCCAAAATAGTTTTACCTTTGCGGAACTAATATTAAAACGGTATCGTTTTAGTAATAACTCTTTGACATATTGGGGCTGACAGGCTTTGACGGCGAAACAGCAGATAAGTAAGCATGCAGAGCTTTGTGCGAATGGCTCTATAATCTCAATGCATTAACTTTTTTTATATGGCAATAATACTCTTGCCCTGGCTGCTTAATTCAGGTAATTAACTAGCCTATGTACCCGAAAGAATTTGCTCTATGTTCTTCGTCAGTACATCATCTAATAGAGATAGTTGCTCTTGGGTTTCAACTGAGCGATGAAAAATAGAAACTAAGGTAATAGTCGGTAGGTGGTGCAACCTGCTTTTACACGAAAATCAATGTAACACTAAGCATGTAGAAAGCGTATAGGCATTTTGTCCGGACGTGAGTTCAAATCTCACCAGCTCCACTATTTT
>CAYVGM010000223.1:0-4783 GCA_964451125.1 uncultured Chitinophagales bacterium | reverse complement strand
AAACCCAATGACACGACTGCTTACGAGGTAATAGACCGGAGTGTATGGATAGATATAAATTATGCGGATAAGAAAATTGGCGGCAAAGCACCTTGTAATTCATTTATGGGAGGTTTTACCAGCGATTTAAAATCCACTTTTGTATCTGATAGATTGGTTTCGACAAAAATGTATTGTGAGAACATGAATCTGGAAACAATGTTTCTTTCGTTGTTACAGAATGCTGATTCGTATAAACAGACTCCGACTTCTTTAGATTTGTACAAAGGAGACTTACTGCTATTATCATTTGAAAGATAAGCAGTACACTCACTTGCTGCAACTCTTTCAGGTTGATTTTTAATTTTTCTACTGGTTTTCCATACAGCTTGCGGATATACCATTTCAGCAAAGGATAAGAAAGCAGTGTAGCTAAAAGAGCCGCAAATAATAAGAGTGAAAGTGTTGCAATATTGAACACATCAAAATACAACAATACGCCAATTGCTTTAAGCTCATGCAACAGTACAACTCCGCTTAAAAATACAGTAACCGGAGTCAGGAATAAACTCCCAAAAAAATAAATACGGAGATAATGCTCTATTTGTGTAATTAACTTAGATAAGCTGTCTTTCATATTTTCCTGATAACTTGAGAAACGTTTAAGTTCTCCATATTTTCGAGCATAGTAAATCAGATACGGAACAAAGATAAACAGCAAAACGCCTACAGTAATTATGCTTATCGTAGTATTACGATAGATAAAAGGAATATAACCTATCAGCAACATACAAAAACAAGAGACAATTATTTCTGCAAATACATTTCGCTTCATCCTTTCGACAATAGATACGGAGCGTTGGCGAATCATTACAGCCAATTCTTGCTGATTTACATCTTCATGCGTAAAAACCGGTGCAGATTTTTGCCACATTGATTTTAATTCATCTAATTCGACCATATATTATATCTTTATTAGTTTGCGTAATTTTTCTTTTATTCTGTTCATTTTTACGGCTACATAATTGGCTGTTATACCCGTAATATCAGCAATCTCCTCATAAGGTTTATCTTCGAGAAAAAGTAAAACAATTGATTTCTCAACATCTGTCAATTTCTCTATGGCGGCATACAAGGCTTTCATTTCTTCTTCTTGCGGTGCTGTTGCTGTATCCTGCAATTGGAAACTAATACTGCTTAATTCTGTAGTTGTAATGCGCTTTTTCCTGAATCCTGATATGGCCGTATTTAAGGCTATGCGGTACATCCATGTACTCAATTTAGATTCGCCCCTAAAAGTGGGGAACGACTTCCACAGTTGCAATACAATCTCCTGAAACAAATCATCATGCGCTTCTTTATCTCTGCAATAGATACGACATACCTTGTGTATCAGGTTTTGATTTTCATTAATGACCTTTAAAAACTGCTGCTCCAGAAATGTGTTTTTATATAAGTAGTAAAGTTCAGCAAAATATTACAGACAACAACAAAAACTTAGCAACACGATGCATACAGGACATTTTTCTGAATAGGATTGAGTATCGTTTACTACATAGAAACATAGAAATAGTAAATGAAATCTATAGTAAAACAAAAGACCAAAATAGCAGCATATAGTTGTAAGCATGCTTACAATTTGCCTTATGTCAGTAATTCTCTTCTGACTACACAACTAATCTAAAAAATACAAGCGTTTTACTCGTGGTGATATGCCCGTGAGCAATTCATAAGGAATCGTGCCAATCTTTTTAGCTTGTTCGATGATAGAAATATGACTGCCATAAATTTCGACTTCATCGCCTTCTTTTACTTCGTCAATATGCGTAATATCTGCCATACACATATCCATGCAGACATTGCCGATAATCGAAGCTTTTTTTCCCGAAATAAAAACTTCGCCAACGCCATTGCCAAAACGGCGGTCGTAGCCATCGGCATAACCAATAGCAAGCACGGCAATTTTCTTTGTTTCGTTTGCTATTCCTTTGCGCGAGTAGCCAATCGTTTCTCCTTTTTCGACGATTTTGATTTGTGCAATACGTGTTTTCAGCCTACCGATAGGCAATAATTTATCCTGAATGTTTTGACTGCCGTCTACACCATACAAACCTATTCCCAAACGCACATAATCAAATCTTGCATCGGGGAAACGGATAATACCTGCCGAGTTTAAGATATGCCGTTTTGGTTCTGTATATAAATTTCCATATACTTGTTTCAGTTCATGGCTAATTTGTTGTGAAAAGGACTGAAATAAATCTATTTGTTGTTGTGTAAATTCATCAAACTGCGCATCTTCACTTCCGCTGAGATGGGAGAAAATGGTTTTTACTTCGATAGCCTTATTTGTTTTCAGCACTTCAATAAACTCAGTTAAATCTTGCTGTTTTAATCCCAATCGATTCATACCGGTTTCGATTTTCAGATGCACGGCAAAGGGCTTCATCTCCTCTTTTCGGTTACTAAAAAAATCGATTAATTGCTGCAAAATATACACCGAATAAATTTCGGGCTCAAGTTGATATTCCAGCATGCGGTCAAAATCTTTTACATCCGGATTCATCACCATAATCGGTGTACGGATGCCGCTTTTGCGCAAGGTAACGCCTTCATCTGCATAAGCCACCGCTAAATAATCAACATGATTTTTTTCGAGCAAGCTGGCGACTTCTACGGTACCGCTACCATACGAAAATGCTTTAACCATGGCAATAACACCGCAATTTGTCGGCAGATATGCTTTGTAAACATTCAAGTTATTCAGCAGTGCATTCAGGTTGACTTCAAGCACGGTTTCGTGCGTTTGTCCGACTAATAAGGCAGATATTTTTTCAAAGCCAAATCGGCGTGCACCTTTTAACAGAATAAATTCATTTTCGAAATGCTGCAAATGAAACTGCTCAATAAACTGCTCTGTTGTTTCGTAGATATACCATTCTTTTACTTTACCATTTATAGACTCAATGGCTTTTTTAAAAAACGGACCTATTCCAATTAATTTGGAGAATCGATATTCTTGTATGATGCGAATAAGTTGTTTGATAAATGCATCTTCCGTCAAGCCCGATTCTTCAAATTCCGAGATGATGAGTGTGCGGCTTTTATTGGATTCTTGCTGATTGAGAAAGTCTAATGCTACTTTAAACGAATGCATATCTGCGCTGTAAGAATCATCAATAATCGAGCAATTATTAATGCCGTATTTTAATTCCAAACGCATCGGGAGATTATGCAGTACGTTGATTTTAGCTTGAATATTTTCATCAGTATAGTTTAGTTCTTTCAGAAAAACAATACAATGAATCGCATTTTCAACAGAGGCATCGTCTGTAAATGGAAGGGTGTAAGAGATGCCATTCAATTGCAATGTAGATTTCGTTTTTTCTTTAACAAAATGTGTAATTACATAATCATCTGTTGACTGAAAACCCCAGGAAATATAAACAGGATTGCCAATTACTGCATCTTTTATTTCAGCATATTTAGAAGTATAAATCACCTTAGTACAAGATGAAAACAAGTTGAGTTTTTCTTTTGTTTTTTGAGTTAAATCAGAAAAACCGGAATTGTGTGCCGAACCGATATTTGTAAAAATACCGAGTGTGGGTTGTATAATTTTTTGCAATACATCCATCTCGTTTACAGTTGAAACACCGGCTTCAAAAATAGCAAACTGATGTTCGGGCTGAAGGTTGAGCACAGACAAAGGCACTCCTATTTTAGAGTTATAACTTTTAGGGCTTTTCACCACATTAAGTTCATCAGACAATAACTGATACAGCCATTCTTTTACAATAGTTTTGCCATTACTGCCGGTAATACCTACAACAGGAATAGAAAATTGCTGTCTGTGATAAGTTGCCAATTGTTGAAGTGCAACTAATGTATCTTTTACCAAAATAAAACTCGCATCCTGCACATCAGCAGTATTTATTTCTTTGGAAATAACAAAATGGCGTATGCCTTTTTGATAAGCTGTAGCAATAAAATCATGACCATCTGCTTTTCCTATCAAACAAAAAAACAAAGATGAAGCAGGATTGGAAATCTGTCGGGTGTCTATACAAACTTGGGTAAGTTTTGTTTGAATATGAGTTATTGAAATGTTGCCATTTACTATTTCTGCAATTTCTGTAAGTGTGTAGTTCATGTATAAATTACTTAATGCCGATATACAAAATATCGTCTTCTAATTTAAAATTATATCGCGGAATTTTATAGTTGTTTCCATCTGCGCTCATGCCGGTTTGCACATCAAATTTATAGCCATGCAGCGGACAAGAAACAATGCCTTTTTTATTGCAATGTCCATGATGCAAAGAAGCGCCGGCATGTGGGCATCTGTTGGATATACCATGCCACCCATCTTCCAGACGTACCACACATATATCTTTCTCCTGAAAAGTAAATTTGGCAAGCTGCTGCATTTTAAGCTGCAAAAAAGCTTGTTTTGTTTCGTCAGAAAGCGGATACCAGTGCATGTGTTACAAGGTTAAAATTTCATTCAGATATACCCTGATTTGTTCTAATTCCTTAGCTGTAATATTTCCTATTTTTTTTACTAATCGGTCTTTGGAGATAGTGCGGATTTGGAAAGTCAGCACTTCAGAATCTGTTTTAAGTTTATTTTCTTTATTTTTCTTCAAGACCAAGCATCCATGAAAGTTCTTGATTTTAGTTGTTAAAGGGCAAATTATACAAATATCCATATAGGTATTCAGGGTATTTCCGCTAATCACCAACACCTGTCTTAAGCCACCCTGCTCAGTGCCTTTTACCGGATTCAAATCTGCATAATACA
>CAYVGM010000222.1:0-4879 GCA_964451125.1 uncultured Chitinophagales bacterium | reverse complement strand
CCAATCACTACATCAAAGCCTATAAAATCGCCATCATCATTCAGCACTTCCGGAAATTCAAAACGCCATTCAAAAGCGTTTTCAAAAATCTTGTTGGCTTTTATAGCTTCAATTTCTGCTTTTAAGTTTTCAATTTCTGCCAGCAATTTTTCTTCCCGCTCTTTAGCCTTATGCTTATTTGTTTTATTGCCATAAACGGCTTCGTCTTCCATGAAAATATTCGGAGCTACCAGTAACCCGAAATCGTATTCCAGTTTCTGTAGTCTTTTTATCTTAGGGTCGTTGCGAGATATTTCACTTCTAAAATCCGATTTAATGTCGGCAATCAGTCGCTCCATTTTTCGTTTCTGCTCTTTGTTTTCTGCATTCCGGTAGGTGTCCACGGCTATCCGGTAAGTATCAATCGTCCACTTGCTTTTTTTCAGGGCTTGTTTCAAGTCGGCATCAATGGCAAAACGGCTTACCAGGGAGTTACCGCATTTAATGTTGATGTCGATATTGGGCAATGTTTCTAATTCGGTTGCGTTCTTGTAGTAGGCATTTTTCAACAATTCAATCCATAATCGCAAGCGGCATATTTTTACAGAATTGGTATTGATGTCCACCCCAAAAAGGCAGTTTTCAATAAGGGTTTGTTTTTCGTGGAAGAGTGTTTCTTGTATGCGCTGACTTTCTTTGTTGCTTGGGTTGTATTCAAACAATTCACCGTCTTCATCTGTTACAATCAATTCATCATTCACTACTTCTACATGATATTCTTTCAGGCGTTTTCCCTCACGGTCTTGCAAAATTTTCAAGTCGTTTTTTACAGCAATTATTTCATTGAGTGCCGAAACCAAAAAATGGCCTGAACCTACTGCCGGGTCGCAAATCTTGATACTGTTTATAATTTTGTTGGCTTCATTCCGGTCTTCTATTTTGTCGTAAAGCTCTTTTATGTCTTTGCAGTTCCATTTTTTGGTTTCATTGAATTTCTGCACTACGGCTTTGCGAATGGTTTCACGGCACATATACATGGTGATGAAACCGGGAGTGAAAAACGAACCGTCTTTATAGCCGTTTATTTTCTCGAAAATCAAGCCCAGAACCGAGGCATTAATCAGGGTCTTGTTATCTTCCTGAATTTCTTCTCCTCCTTCAGCTCCAAAGTCGTAAGCATCCAAAAAGGCAAATAAATATGCAAGCGTTGAAATATTGCCCGTCCGTTTCTTGCCTTGCCGGTCTTTTAGCACGGTTTGCGAAAAAACCGGGATGGTTTTATCATCCTTCAGGTTGCTGATAAATAAGGTTACCTGCTCAATGTCGGTCGGCTCAAAAAGAGATGAATTGAGATAGGGAACATTTTCAAACGCTTTTTTTACATCTTCGTTCCGCTCTTTATACTTGCGCGCCAATACCTGAAAAAACAAACTGTTCAAGTCGTCATAATTCTTAATCTTATCTAGGTTTAAGAAAGCAAAGGATTTATCGCCTTTATGATAATTGATGAGTTGGGCTTCGAGCAATTTTAAAAACAAAATTCTGTTTATCCAGGTAATAGAAAGTTCGAGTGCAACAGAAAAAAGCCGTTCTTGTTGTGTATTGCCAAATTGACTAGGCTTGTCCAATCGGCTAAGCTTATCTAAGCTATCGAGCTGAATGATAGCATCTTCAAGAATTGTTCCGGTGTGCCGTTCACCAGCTTTATTTCGCTCGATGAGTTTTTTGCTGCCTTCCTTGGTTTCGGTCAGTCCTATAATGTGCAACAACTCACTGTAAAAGCGTTTATCCAGACTATTGCTGTCATTGACAAACGGAAGTTTTAAAAGATGCTGCGGCGAAAGTAATTTGAATAAAGCAATTAATGCATTGTCGTCTGCTTTGTCGGAATTACGTAATGGTTTTTGAAAGTCCTGAATATTGAAATAGGTAAATTCAATTTCAGAAGAAATACTGTCGATAAACGGCTCAGCAATTTGTTTGTAGAAAAAATCTGTTTTAGTGTCTGCCAATCGACCACTTTCAAAGTCGTTAAATTGTTTTACAAGCGTTTTATTTTGAGCAAATAGCCTGTCGAACAAGTTAGCGTCAAAGATGAACCATTCGTTAATGTTGGTTGCCACCAAATGTTTTACTTCAAGATTTTTATGAGTAATTCTTTCTCTTAAATAGTAAAGCACCAATTCCTGAAACGCTTTTGCATTCAATTTTTTGGTACTAATCATTTCCGTTTTGTTCGTTGGTTTTTTAGCTTCAATGATTACACCGACTGAACTTTTAGCACTGTTATTATTATGAATAACAAGATCGTTTCGGCCTTTAGTATTAATAAAATGATTGGGTTCGTAATAGGTTTTTTTTAAAAAATCAGAGACTAAATTTTTATGAAATTCTTCGCTTTCTATGTCATTTGTCCTGTCGAGTAGCGTAATGAGATTAATCTTGAAACCTTCAATTTCAGTCCTGTTGGGCTTTACTTTTAAAAAGGCTTTATTTAATGCCTTTCTTGGTTTCAATGCTATTAATTCCATCTATATGTTTATATTTTTTGACGGTATGCTAATATAAGTTTTTCAAATGAAAATACGTTAAGTATATTATTGAAAAAGGTATCATCGGTGTAAAAGATAGTAATAAAGTTGCCCGGAATAAGATATAACTACTAAGTTAATATTTAAAATATGTGCTTCAATAAACGTGGTACACCAAACTTTATTTAGGAATTATTAAATTTATCTTTTCTATTAGAGTAAAATAAAATAAATTTGAACGAAAGCTTCTTCTAAAGTAAAACTACTTATTGGATGAAATGTCTCCGAACTATCTTAGATTTTTTTTATACTACTTATTTTTGTAGTCATTTTTCTTATACATATCTTCATAAAACAAGCAATTCTTGGGAAAAAATTAGATCATCCTTTATCACTGCGAAACAGAATCATGCATATTTTAGTTCTACCATGGATATTTATGATGACAATATCATTATGACAAAAGATATTGATTTAGGATTTCAGCAAAAAAATATATTTGGCTCAAGAGAGAACGACTTTTTACATTTAACAGGTCATATATCGCCATTAGAGACAAATCTGATTCAAGTAAATATTAATGTATTTATGAATGATTATATTCATGCCTTAACTGTGGTCGTAAAAGTTTTCTGTCTGTTTTTTATGATTATATCATTTTATATTCTTTATATTAGTATAAATAATATTGACGATAATGTGTGTATTATTTCATTTTTTGCTGTTTTGGTGAATCTGTTATGTGTCTGTCATCCTGCATATTTCAAATTTGAAAGCAATAGTCTAAATAAAGTAGTAACAAAATATATTATGCAACAGTAAAAAACATGTAACCATTCACTGCACCACAATAATCGTAGCACACTTTCAATACCTATTATAAATCGAATTGATATGCTTAATGCCGATTAGTCTGTCGTAGCGCTCGCCAAATGGCGTGTAATACAACAACACCGTGTAATTATTTTCCGTGTCTTCGTAGAAGCCTTCCGTAATTGTTTGGTCGGCAAGTTTATTATTCTCGTCTTTAAAAATATAACTGTAATTGTACAAACCTTGTTTCATCAAAATGGATGCGTTATAACTTTTGTCGGAAAAATTATAACTCATCTTTGACCATTCATCACAAGTATAATTATTAAAAGCACCTACCACATAAAAATTGCCGTTAGCCAATAAATTCGGGAAGCCTAAGGTGAAATGAACCGAGGCATAGTCGGCACCGGTGTTGTAATCCGGGTTCTCGTACGACTCTACATAATACAGGCCATTCAAGTCTTTATAATACTGGTATTTATACGTCTGCAAAGGCGAATCGAATAAGAGGTAAAAATCATTGCTGTTGTCCCGGATATCTAATGCCCGGATATTCTGCCCCCTGAAGCGTATTGAGCGGGTATCAAATTGGCGAAATTCCCTGCCGGATGGAAATGTCAGCATTCCATTGAAATCAAAATTGAGCTCATTATTGCCAAACAACAAAGGGCGAATCTCATACTTGGCATTGTCCCAACGAAAGTTCTGCAAGACTACCGCCTTTACTTCCATCGGCGGGTTGTCTATCTGGAAATTTTTGTAATTGACTTTAAAAACCACCTCTTGTAATTTGCTCCTGTCGCTCAAGTTGCGCGGATAGGCCACATGAGCATCAATGCTAACCCGAGGCTCATAAACCATAAAACGCAACGTGAAAACCGGATTTTCCTTATTCGTTTCATACACAATTAAGGCATAATTCCCCGACTTGGTAATGCGCATGTCATTATTTGGAAAAGTCATGGTATAATGAGTATAAGGAACTTTGGTGCCATTGGAATAAGAATAATCATTAATCGTAGATTCGGTAAATCCTTCAGTATATTCCATGATATTCATATCCGAAGGCGACCAGTCGGCACGGCATTGCTGCACGGTATAATAGAAAGTTTTGGATTTGTTGGATAAATCGTCAAAATGCAAAACCAGTGTTTCGGGCGAATTCAGTTGTATGGCGGCAAAGCCCATTTCATTCTCGGTAGGAAAAAACTGTACCGTCTTGATATACGAAACAAAAACCTGATTGTCATACATTACGGCAAAAGAATACGCATAATTCCATAAAAGGAAAGCTAAAAAAAAATGTATTTTTGAACGATACATGAATGCAGTACAGCAAATTTCTTTCCAAAAATAAGATTTTGATTAAAATAATTCTTTATGAAGTTCCGAACGGAGATATTTCTACAAAAAAGCTCGCTGAAAATCAGCCATCAGGATAAAATCTTGCTCGCAGGTTCTTGTTTTGCAGAAAATATGCAGGCTTATTTCCGGCGATTTTTGTTTGATGTCTTGTCCAATCCGCATGGTGTTATTTATAATCCTGTTTCACT
>CAYVGM010000221.1:0-4881 GCA_964451125.1 uncultured Chitinophagales bacterium | reverse complement strand
TCGAATGGATTTTTTTCTGCAAAATAAGCGTAAATCAGCGTGTCATAATGTGAGGAAACAGCAAATGCATTTTCAGCATATTTGCGTCTGTAGTCATGGCTGGTTTCTCCATTATTCTCTTCGAGATAAGCTGCTAATTCAGCATATTGAGATTTTTGAGAAACAATCAACGTGTGCATATAATTTTTTGCAGCTGCACGTATTAATGAGATGCCTCCAATGTCAATCTTTTCAATGATTTCAGCTTCATTTTTTGTGTTTAATACGGTTTCTTCAAATGGATATAAATCGACAATAACCAAATCGATTTCGGGAATAGCATATTCTTGCAATTGTGCCAAATCTTGTTCATTTTCACGTCTTGCCAGTATGCCTCCAAATACCATAGGATGCAAAGTTTTTACTCGACCTCCTAATATGCTTGGATACGAAGTCAGCTTTTCTACCGGAATAACAGTATAGCCCAAACCCTCAATAAATGCTTGGGTTCCGCCAGTAGAATAAAAGGTTACGTCGTTTTTTGCAAGTGTATGAATGAGTACATCCAATCCGTCTTTATAATAAACGGAAACTAAGGCAGATTTAATTTTTTTCACAGGAAATTGTTTGCACAAAGTTAGGCTAAACGAGCTGATTTCTAAATCAAATTAATGTAAAAAATGAGATAAAACTAATTGCTGTTGAGCATGAGTTCGCGGATTTTTTCCACATCTTTTTCAATTTGTATTTTAAGCAGTTCCCAGTTTTCATATTTTATCTGTGGACGCAGATAATCCACGAATACCATTTTCAATTCTTTATTATACAAATCACCGTCATAATCTAAAATGAAGACTTCTATGGTGAGTTTGCTGTTTTCAAACACACTTTCCCGATAGCCAATACTCAATGCACCAAAATAGGACTCGCCCTCAATGTCAACTTTAACAGCATATACACCTGAAGCAGGAATCAGTTTATAAGGATTGCTGATATCGATATTCGCCGTAGGAAAACCTAAAATTCTGCCTATTTTATCTCCATGAATCACTTTTCCGGTCAAACTGAAAGGATGTATTAAAAATTGGTTGGCTTCATTAATATTTCCTTCCAATAAAAAATTGCGCACCTTAGTAGAACTCACTGCGATTTCATCAACAGATTGTGCGTGCAACTCTTCAATTTCATAGCCATATTTTACTGCTAATTTTTCGAGCAGAAAGATATCACCGGTTCTGTTTTTTCCAAATCGGTGATCGTGACCCACAACAATATATTTGGGATGGAATTTAGCCACTAAAATATCACGGACATAATCCTCAGCAGGCATATCCGAAAAGTTTTTGGAAAATTCGGCAATAACCAGATTTTGCAATCCGAAGGATGCCAGCAGCTCTATTTTTTCATCAATTGTAGAGATTAATTTAAGCTTATTTTCGTACGGATTTAATATCAATCTGGGATGAGGATCAAAAGTCAGCAAGATACTCTCTCCATGAATTTTGACAGCAATTTCATTCAGCCTTTTTATTATTTGCTGATGACCAAAATGCACACCATCGTAAGTGCCAATCGTAAGTACGGCATGCTTAAATTCGGGAAGATTGTCTAATCCATAAAATACCTTCATGCCTATATTATGAAAAATGGAAATAAATTAAATTCTGCCCATCTTAAGTGCTGTAATGGCGGCTTCTATACCCTTGTTGCCATGTTTGCCGCCGGCACGGTCTTTTGCTTGCTCTTCTGTATTTGGCGTAAGCACGCCAAAGATAAAAGGGATTTCGTATTGTATATTCAATTGCTGAAGGGCAAATGCTACCGACTGGTTGATATAGATGTCATGATCCGTTTCGCCTTTTATCACACAACCCAAACAAATCACACTGCTTAAATGGTGTTTTTCAGCCAGTCGTTTAGCCGCAAAAGGCAATTCGAAGGTACCCGGCACGTAGGTGATAAAAATGGAATCGGTGTTTACATCAAATTTTTCCAGCGTTTCTACACAGCCTTTCAAAAGTTCAAAAGTGATATCTTTATGCCATTCAGCTACCGCAATACCGATAGATTTACCTTTTCCGGAAGGAATGGCATGTTCATTGTAATCGGATAAATTCTGTAATAAAGACGACATAAATGAAGTGCTATATAGCGAGATACACTAATAAATTATTTCGCTTCCAGTTTGGAAATATACATTTCAGCTATATTACCTTCTTGAGAATTAGGATAATCGGCAAACAACTTTTTGTATAATTCCAGCGCTTCTTTTTTACTTCCTTTTTGTTCTAATGCCAGTGCTGCTCTAAATAAGTAACTTGGGGCTGTTAAGTCATTATCGGCTGCATCTGCAGCTTTTTTATAATTGTCAATCGCTTTGTCCATTTGTTTTTGCTCTGCGTAAGCATCTGCAATTCCGCCAAATTTACGTGCATTGAGCAATTCATCACTTGTACTGAAATCTTCCAGTAATTTTACAGCTTCCGGATATTTTCCCAATTTCAGATTGGCAATACCGGCACAAAATTTAGCTCGGTTTCCTGCTGTAGTACCACCGTATTGTTTTACTATGGAAGTTAGTCCCAAATGTGTACCGTCACCGTTTAATGCTAATTGCATAGAGTCCATATCAAAATACTGCTGTGCATAAATCATGGCATCTTTGGCTTTAGTTTCTTTCGGTTTTTTAATTAAGGTATTGTATGCCCAGTATCCGGCAAATAATAATGCGATACCTGCCACTACACTCAGTATAATTTTATAGTAGCGCTCTAAAAAATATTCAATATTTTCTACAAAACCTGTCAGCTTTTCGTTGCTTTCTTCTAGAATATCGTGCTCATGTTGCTGAGCAATCTGTTTCTTTTTAGCCATTATTTAAAAATTTTCAGAGGGCAAAGGTACGGCATTTTCAGATAATTTTCTAATAAAAATTAATGAGTTGCAAAATGCAAGAAAAGAGTATTAGGATTAGCTGTATTCAAGTAATAACAGCAATTTTGTTAAGAATAGGTTTATCGTTGTTAAAAATAGCATTTACAATATCATTTAGTGAATTAAACCTTTCCTATGTCTTCTGTGGCTTTTTCTTGGCAGCAGGAAACAAGATATTGTTCAAAATTAATCGATATCCCGGAGAGTTCGGATGCAAATTCAAATCGGTTGGCGGATCGCCTACACGGTGCTGATAGTCTTCCGGGTCGTGACCTCCATAAAATGTCCAGGTGCCTTTCCCCAAAATGCCATGTATGTATTTTGCCTCACTAATGGCTTTGTTTTCACCCATGACTAACACATCCGGTTTAATCAACATTTTCTTGAACCCTGTGGTTTGCCCCATAAATCCTTTTATCACACGCTCATGGTCTTGTGTCAGCATAGCAGGTATTTGATCCCATTTTGCCGAATAGTCAAATAAGGTAAAATAATCAGGCTCCATCGCATTTGCTCTGGAGTCGATGGTGGAAAATTCGTACTCCCAAGGATTGGTACTGATTTGAAAATTCTGAAAGGCAAAGGTTTGTGAAAAATCAAGTTTGCTCTGTGCATTCGGGTCTATGGCATCTTGGTCAAATTGTTGGGTACAAATATCAACTCCGGCAGCTGCCAATGCAATATCATAGCTGTCTGTGGCACTGCACATGGCAAACATAAAACCACCACCCATCACAAAATCTTTTATTTTCTGTGCAACCGCTAATTTTTCCAGCGATACTTTGTTATAGCCCAATTTTGCAGCCCGGGTTTCATAGTCATTAACCTGATTTCTGTACCAGTCTGCATTTTGATAGGCCGACCAGAATTTTCCGTATTGTCCGGTAAAATCTTCATGGTGTAAATGCAGCCAATCGTACAGATGCAACTCATCCTGCAAAATTTCTTCATCATAAATTACCTTGTATGGAATTTCTGCATATGTCAATACCATCGTAACGGCATCATCCCAGGGATTATTTGTTTTGGGTGAATAAACAGCAACTTTAGGTGCTTTTTCGAGTTTCACATCATCCATATTTACTTCCGGCTGTGCAATATCCTGCAAAATCTTACTCATGGCCGCATCTGCTATCACTTCATATTTTACATTGCGGATGAGACATTCTTTTTCAAAATCTTTTTGGTAAGGAAATGCAAAACTTCCACCTCGGTAATTGAGCAACCAGTCGGCAGTAGTACCTTTGGTAAGCACCCAATAAGTAATACCGTAAGCCTTAAGATGGTTCGTTTGGGTTTCATCCATCGGTAATAAAATATAAGAGGCTTTTGCCGTAAGAGCAAAACATAAAAACAGGCTTATTATTGCTTTTCGCATTACGTCAAATATACATCAAATTTGATTCCGAGTTTCGTTGTGTTTTGTTAAATTATAAAATAGAACTTCAAAAAGTTTGCAATACCTCGACATATAAAAAATAGTTTATCTTTATCAAAACGAACTTATGGTGAACTTATTCAGAAAAAAGTCAATTCAATCCATTCTGAAAGAAACGGAAGCTTATCCGGATATGATGCACGAGGCTGGTATAACCTTGGATGAACGGGCGCAAATGCTGAATAAATCGTTGACAACTTTTGATTTGACTGCTTTGGGAATTGCTGCCATTATAGGAGCTGGCATTTTTTCTACCATTGGCAATGCCTGTTTCGACGGAGGTCCGGCTGTAGTGTTTTTATTTATCGGTATTGCCATTGCTTGTGGTTTCTCTGCTTTATGCTATGCTGAATTTGCTTCGCGTATTCCAATTGCAGGCAGTGCCTACACTTATTCTTATGCCGTTTTTGGCGAGCTGATAGCCTGGATTATCGGTTGGGATTTGTTGCTGGAATATGCCATTGGCAATATCACCGTGGCTATTTCATGGTCGGGCAATTTTGCGGCTTTTCTGCACCAGTGTGGCATAG
>CAYVGM010000220.1:0-4907 GCA_964451125.1 uncultured Chitinophagales bacterium | reverse complement strand
TATCTAAAACCATGAATGATAATAATGATAATAGTACACCTCCACAAAAAGAAATTTAAAAATGCTGTTAAATAATGACATTACAAGTAAGAGATTAGGCGCAAGTGAAATCATAAAAAGGCTAAAAGTAAAAAATGGATATGATAAGAAGAACAAGTTTTGTGTTTTATAAAGATTGGTTAAATACAATCAATGAGTTACCGCAAGAAATTCAATTTGATATTTACAAAGCCATAGCGGAGTATGGTATTAATGGAAATATACCTGAATTAAAGCCTGTAGCTAAAGCAGTATTTAGTCTTGTAAAACAAACCATCGACCGAGATTGTGGTAAGCACGAGGATAAATCGTTAAGTGGTAGGATTGGGAATTTAAAGCGTTGGCATAAAGACCTTTATGATGGATATAAAAAAGGAATTATGTCAATAGGTGAAGCTGAAAATGTCGCAAAACATCGCACCGTATCGCAAAGTATCGCACCCGATGGCGAAATCGCTAATGTAAATGTAAATAACAATGTAAATAACAATAACAATGTAAATGTAAAAAAAAGCGAGCAAGAATTTTTCTTTATCTCAAATCAGCGAATAGACGAAAGCCTTAAATCGTATGTTGAAAGAACTAAATCCTACTTCATCCAGTCTTTCCTAACATCGAATTTGTTAGCTTCAATATTCGATGAAAAAAAGTTCTTTGAATTGCTGACACAACGCTATCCTAATGGTTCATCCTTTAGCTCAAATCAGCATCTTGACAGTGCAATCAAAAAAATCATTACTGACAATTTCAAAAAACGAGAAACTAAAATGGTTTATTGATGCTGTTGTCAGGATTGGATATTAAAGACTTCAATGTTCATGGATTTGATTTGCGTGGGCATACAAACGGCAGGTTTGCTACAACTTGTGCCTTTTGTTCAGCGGAACGCAAAAAGAAAAATCAGAGATGTTGCACTGTCGATTTAGACAAGTTTTGGTATTCATGCTCTCACTGTGGTAAGCAGGGACAACTTCACACGTACAAGCGTAAATCCGAAATAAGCTACAAAAAGCCTGTTTTAAGCGCAAAAACAAACTTAAGCGATAAAGTATTAGGGTTTTTTAAAAGCCGTCTAATTTCGGCTCGTACGCTCGAAAAAATGCATATCACCGAATCCACTGAATGGATGCCAAAGGCACAATGTGAAACCTTGACAATTAATTTTAACTATTTCAGAAATTCTGAACTGATAAACATTAAATATCGTGGAGCAGATAAGGATTTCAGATTAGCAAAGGATTGTGAGTTGATAATGTACAACCTAGACAATATCAAAGACACAGACGAATGCATAATTGTAGAGGGCGAGATGGACTGTTTGGCTATGGCAGAAGCTGGATATATTAACACAGTTTCCGTTCCAAATGGAGCAACTGAAAAGCAAAATAATCTAAGCTATATTGATAACTGTTATGAGTATTTTTTAAACAAAAAACTAATATATATAGCTGTTGACAACGACTTAGCAGGAAGACAATTGCGTAATGATTTAGCTGAACGATTCGGGAAAGATATTTGCAAATATATTGATTTTGAATGCTTTGAAAAGCCTATTAAGGATGCAAACCAATGTTTAATCGAATACGGAATTGAGGGAATAATAAAAGCAAAAATACACGCAAAAGATTTTCCCATTGAAGGTGTATTTGATGTGAATTACTTTGAGCAAGATATGCTCGACATGTATCACAACGGATTAGACAGAGGCGTAAATCTTAATATTGACGGATTTGATTTGAATATAGTTAAAGGCTATTTGACAACCATTACTGGTATTCCATCACACGGCAAATCCGAGTTTTTGGATAATATTATTGTACATCTACGCAGATATTCAAATTGGAAAGGCGCATATTTTAGTCCTGAAAATCAGCCTACAAAATTACACTTGAGTAAGCTAAGCCGAAAAATCATAGGTAAGAGTTTTGATGGTGATACACGAATGAGCGAGGATGAATTATTGCTTGCTATGAATTATATGAGCGGTTACTTTTATTTCATCGAGCCTGAAAATGATTTTACCTTGAAATCAATTTTAGAAAGTATTAAACGGACACATTTGAGATATGGAATTGATTGGTATGTCATAGATGCATGGAATAAATTAGACCATTCCTATCAATCAGGAATGACAGAAACACAGCATATTTCAAAATCATTGGACGATATTATCAGATTTAATAAGGTATACAATCTACACTGTTTTCTTGTCGCACATCCTACAAAAGTACCAAAGGATAAAAATACAGGCGAGTATGAAATACCAAATCTATATATGATAAACGGAAGTTCACACTTCTACAACAAAACAGATAATGGAATAACCGTTTATAGAGATTTCAAACAAGACAAATCAATGGTGTTTCGGCAAAAAGTTAAATTTGACCATTGGGGAACAGTAGGTATGAGTGAATATTTTTTTGACAAAAAAAATTTAAGATACAATCCTACAAACATATACGACAGAAGCAACTGGATAACAGGTAAATCGCAGTCATTGATAGACGAATTAGAACATGAATTTAAAATCTTCTAAAAAAAATATTATGAATTACACTTCAAGATTAGAATCAATCAAAACAGTCAAAGAACTTTTTGATTTCAGAGATGAATTAAAGTCAGATGTTAAAAATTATTCAAATGGATAGAAACACATACAGAGGTCGGGGACAAGCCCAACACCATTTGTCGAACATGATGAGTTGCAAAATGATTTTTTAAATTATGTCGAAGTTGTTGGGAATATTTGGGATAATGAAATTTCGGAACTGGTCGCACAGCATTGCCTACAACGGTCGAGTGTTGCCGAAGTGGGGGATTTTACCCACAAAAGCCCAATAATAGTACAAATGTTAATTAAAATTAAAAAAGATGAATAAAGAACAAATGCCCCCATTTTGCCAAACCGATGTTGTGTGCAGTACGGGTAATTATTTAGAGTTTCTCCAAACGAAACAAAAAACACATATCCTTTCAGGTTTTGATGTTGATGAAAAAATGTTAAATATTAATATGTTTGACTTTCAAAAATTTATTGTAAAACGAGCATTGAAAGCTGGTAAATATGCAATTTTTGCTGATTGTGGATTAGGTAAAACTTTGATGCAATTAGAATGGGCAAATCAAGTATGTAAAGAAACCAAAAGTAAAGTTTTGATACTTGCCCCATTGGCAGTAGTAGGACAAACAATACAAGAGGGATTAAAGTTTGGAATTGATATGACAAATATTGATGTGCAAAACTATGAGCAACTTGATAATATTGATTGCAGTATTTATAGTGGAATTGTTTTAGATGAAAGTAGCATATTGAAAAACTTTGAAGGTGCTACAAAAAAACAAATCATAGATAATTTTATAAGCACACCATACAAATTAGCTTGTACTGCTACACCAAGCCCAAATGACCCAATGGAATTAGGTAACCATAGCGAATTTTTAGACGTTATGAGCCGAAATGAAATGCTGGCGATGTACTTTGTACACGATGGGGGCGAAACTGCTAAATGGCGTTTAAAAGGACACGCTGTAAAAATGTTTTATCAATTTGTAGGTAGTTGGGCAATAATGCTAAATAAACCTATGGATATTGGTTTTGAAATGTTAGGATATGATTTGCCAAAATTAAACTTATTGGAAAACCAAATAAAAACACCAAAACGAGATAATGGTAGTTTGTTTAATGATGCAATAATTTCAGCTACTAATTTTAATCAAGAGTTAAGATTAACTAAAATTGAAAGGCTTGATGAAGTTGTAAAATTAGTAAATGATAAACCTGATGAAAATTTTATTATTTGGATTAAGCAAAATGAAGAAGGCGAAATGCTTAAAAAATTATTACCTGATGCTATTGAAGTAAAAGGAAGTGATAGTAACGAATGGAAAAAAGAAAAACTATTAGGATTTGCAAACAATGAATTTAGAATTTTAATTACTAAAACAAAGATTGCAAGTTTTGGAATGAACTACCAAAATTGTAGAAATCAAATTTTTGCAAGTTTAGATTTTTCATTTGAAGGATTGTATCAAGCAATACGCAGGTCATACAGATTTGGTCAAAAAAACGAAGTGAATATTTATTTAATAACAACTGATACAATGGCTAATGTAAAACAAGCTATTGATACAAAACAAAAACAATTTGAAATTATGCAAGATGAAATGGCAAAAGCAGTTAATCTAAATTTAGCTGGACAAATTATGCAAACTGGCACATTTGATACAACAGAAGAAAATAATGAATGGTACTCAATACAAAGAGGGGATTGTGTGCAATTAATTGAAAATGTAAAAGATGAAAGTATAGGATTAAGCGTATTTAGTCCACCATTTGCAGAACTTTACACATACTCAAATCATTTAGAAGATATGGGCAATTCAAAAGACTATAACGAATTTTTGCACCAATTCAGTTTTTTGATTAAGCAACTTTATAGAGTAATGATGAGTGGTAGAAATGTAGCAGTCCATTGTATGGATTTGCCTATACAAAAAGGCAAAGAAGGTTTTATTGGTTTACGTGATTTTAGTGGAATGATATTAAAAGCATTTGAAAATGCAGGATTTGTTTATGCAAGTAGAGTAACAATTTGGAAAGACCCTGTAATTGAAATGCAAAGAACAAAGGCACTTGGATTATTGCACAAGCAAGTAAAAAAAGATAGCACGATGAGCCGTGTGGGAATACCTGATTATGTAATGATATTTAGAAAAGATGGCGAAAGAAAAAACCCTGTAACCAATACAGAATTAAGTGTTGATTTGTGGCAAAAATATGCATCGCCTGTTTGGATGGATATTAACTACTCAAACACTTTGCAAGGTTTTAGAAATGGTAGAGAAGAAAATGACGAAAAACATATTTG
>CAYVGM010000219.1:0-4989 GCA_964451125.1 uncultured Chitinophagales bacterium | reverse complement strand
AGTGGCATCACCGATTCGGTGTTTAATTTTATTCAGCGCAATTATACCCCTCCCGGTTTCGATCATATTGTTACCATTACCGTATTTTTAGGCGCATTTTTATCCGGTTTTATTTTATTTGGATTTAAAAAAGAAATGTATCAGTGGAAAAATATACTTGGCGGTATTGTACTCGGTATTCCCAATTATTTTTCTTTATTTTTTCTGTTGAAAGCACTTAAATTCACCGGATGGACACCCTCCATTTTATTCCCTGTAAACAATTTGGGTATTGTTATGCTGTCAGCTCTATTTGGTATCGTTTTGTTCAGAGAACATTTTAACCGAAATAAAATAATCGGTTTCCTGCTGGCATTAATAAGCATTTCCGTTATTGCTTTTTGGAAGGTATAATTTTAGGTTTGGCAATAATTATAGACAAATAAAAACCCCGAACTATCACTAGCACGGGGACAAAATTTATAACTATGAAAACAAAAAATAGGGACAATAAAAACAATTAGTGTTTATTGTTACCCAATACTTTATCTTTTGCTAATATATAACCGATGATTAATATTAATACTGCAAAAAACATATAGTAAAAAACGCCGGCTTGCGGCATCGTCATTTTTTTGCCGGTATTGTAATCTAAATTTGCAGATGAATTTAAGTAAAGAAAGATGGAGATTGTAGTATATAAAGTACCTAACGCAAGAAATATTGCTCCGAAAACTTTAGTCATTTTTGCCATAATGAAATTTTTTCCTAAAATTAACATTTCTTTTCCAAATCAAGCAAAAATGCAGTAATAAATTTTTATTATGCCTACAATCGGCTGACTATTTTGATTCGTGAAGCCAAATAAATTGCGATAATTCCTGAAATTATAGAAATGATGCCCACTTGATTAAAGTGCAAAACCTTACCATCGGGTGCAACTTGCACAATCAAGCCACAAACTAATGCAGCTACAGCCGTTCCTAATTCCAGAAAGGAGGAACGCATGGTCATAAATCCGCCTCTCTTTTCCGGAGTAGTTGCAGCGCTCATCAGCGTATATGCCGGAATTATTCTGCCTCCTGCTGTTACAAAAAACAAGACACAAATCGTAAGTGCGGTGTACATTGATACTTTTGTCATATGTGTGCTCAACCAAATGGGAATAAAAGAAAGTAAAACCAGCACGATAAAGGAAGGCAAATTGCCCTTGCGGTCACATATTTTGCCAATAAAAGGGGTGGTTATTACAGTGGCTATTCCGCCTACGGCATACATGATTTTTTTTATGTCTTCATCAAAACCTATATTGTTTTCAAAGTAAGGAACAATAAATGTAATCACTACCTGATGTCCGAAAACGAGCAGAAAAGCCAACAGCAAAGCGATTAATTGATTGCTGTCAAGTAAGACATCTTTGGCAAATGTCCATTCCATTTTTTTTGTTTTGACCAACTCCAAGTGTTTGTTTACCGGCGGGATCCACTGTATGAGTGCAAAAATGGTAACTGCTGAAAATAAAGCAAGAATTTTAAATGGCATTTGTAAATTATGTTCTGTTGCCAGATTGAGTGCCAACGGAATTCCGGTAATGGCAGCCACTGCAAAAGAGAGCGACATCATACTGATGGCGGTTGCCCGACGTTCAAATGGAATTAAATCACTGATTAGTGCCGTGGCGATGCCACCTACTATACCGCCAAAAATTCCGGCAATTCCTCTTGCAATCAGCATGGAATAAAAATCGTAGGCAAATCCGCAAAAGGCAGTGCCAATGGTAAATCCTAAAAAAGTATAAATTAACAGTTTTTTCCGGTCGAACTTATCCATAATACCCGCCGACAGAATGCCCGTTACAAATGCCATCAGGGAATAAATGGAAATTAATAAGGTGGATTTTTGTGCCGAGATATGGAAGGTTTTCATCACATCATTTATCAATGGCATCAGCAGCATGGAGTCTACAGAGGCTAAATAGCCTATCCAAGCAAGCAGGATAACTATGAGATATTCATTTCTTTTGCCATGTGGCAGTTCATCTTTTTCTAATGATATGCTGTCTATCGTTTCTATAACTTAAAGTTCTGTTTCGGTTACGCCATCTGCAATTTCACAAATGTAAAAATCAGCTTTTAATCTTGTTTTATGCTCATATTTTATGCCAACATACGAAATAAATCGTTGTATTTTATCTTTTTTAACCAATGCAATACAACAACCGCCAAAACCGGCACCTGTCATGCGGGCTCCGGCACAATCATCAAAGTGAGTAGCTAAGTGTACAATAGTGTCTAATTCGGTACAGCTTACTTCATAATCTTCTTCCAGTGAGATATGCGATTCTACTAAAAGCCTGCCGAAAGCTGCTATGTTTTTATCTTTCAAAAATTGTGTGGCAAAAATTACTCTTTGATTTTCCAGCAGACAATGTTTTGCTCTGGCATAGAGTGTATCTTGCTCGATATAACCTAATGCGATTTCCGGTGCATGACACAAATCAGTGGCCGGATAATACTGGCGTATGGCTGCCAGTGCCTGATCGCATTCGCTGCGTCGTTCATTGTATTTTGATTCTGCCAGCAATCTCGATTTATTAGAATTGATGATGACCAGCTGGTATTCTTCAAAATCAGCCGGAATATAGTGTGCTTCAAGAGTAGCACAGTCTAACTGTATCGCTTTATTTCTTTTGCCGTTAGATACAGCATATTGATCCATGATGCCGCAATTGACTCCTACATAGTTGCGCTCAGCTGTTTGAGCATCCAGTGCCAGTTCCACCCGATTTTCTTCGTAATATTTTTGTTTGAAAATAAATGCGATTAAACAAGATAAAGCCGCCGATGAAGACAAGCCCGAACCAACCGGTAGATCAGAGGCTAACAAAATATCTGCACCCAAAAGTGTACTGTTTTTATCCTGCAGAACCCGTAAAGTTGCTGTAACATAATCTGACCAATGCATCTTTTTTTGTTGATTAATAGTTAGCTGCTCCGAAATGTCAACAACAATCATTTCATTAAAATCAACCGAAAAAATACGACATATGTTAGTATTGTTCTTGCGCACTAAGGCTGTAATACCCAATGAAATGGCGCAAGGCAATACCAAACCGCCATTGTAGTCAATATGTTCTCCGATTAAGTTGACCCTTCCCGGAGAAAAAAATGCAGTTTCGGCAGGATGCTCAAAATGCAGAATAAATTCGTCAATGAGTGTGGAAGGTTTTATCACGGTTGCAAAAATAAACAATCATCTAATGTAAAAAAATGCTTGAACAATTTTTAGAGTGCTACACTGGTAAAAGGTAACATAATATAACAAGGAGTTTGTTTGTCTTTTTTATCGCTTAGTATTTCCAATATTTTAGATGTTCTGATTTCTTCCAATGGCTTTTCTTGTCTGCTGAAGAAATTGTTCCAGTGATTAAGTAAAATGATATCAGCTTTTGTATGTTTTTCGCCCACATCAATCTGAGATTCGTTTAGCTTACGTTTCCAAAAAACCAAAGAAAATATATCGCATCTTTTTTCCGAATAAATGGAGTCTATCTTTTTGTATTCTTCATCATGAATATCTCCAGCTAAAAATGCCATTCTGAATACAATACTATCTTTTTCCATCACATCTACCAAATAAGAATAATTGCCGCTGCCCAGTTGCCAATCCCAAAGATAATGCGGAGGTGAAGCAAGAGGCTGATGAAAAGAGCCGTTAAAAAGTACAGTATGTCCAAAATGTGGACCATGATGAGAGAGTATGGTAAATACTCTGAATGTACTGTCAGATGAATAAATCCACTTATCATTGGCTTGATAATGCAATTGATGTTTTATGGTTTTATCAGGTATGAGCTGATGCAGTTGATAAAAAACACTTGAGTCGGCAATAACAGCCGTGTTTTTTTGTAAAAAAGTCCCAATGTCCATACAATGGTCAAAATGACCATGCGTAACACTGATAAGCGAAATATTATTGTACAACGAATCGGAAAGAAAATTTGACAGCTTCTCCAGAGGAGTTTTACCTTTAATTATGGAAGGAAAATTCTGATTGCTGAAATACGGGTCGTTTATAAATTGTTTTCCTTTATAATCGATGATAAAACATGATGTACCCAAAAAAGTAAGTCTGATGTTTTTCTTGTTTGTGGAGGGTAATAAAAATTCTTGGGCTTTATGCTTGTCAAAAATTTTTCCGAAAAAACTGAGTTTGATGATAACAGCAATAAGTAAAAGGGCTATCAAACTTAAGCAAGTGTAAGCTGATGTCTTTAGAAATTTCTTCATATCAATAGTCAAAGATATGAAACTGTACCGTAAAAAAGTTTTAATATACTTTTAGTAATATGCATTATTGGGTTGTTTTAGCAGTCTTTTACTATTTTTCTTAAAATAAATTGTATGGAATCTATAGTCCCTTTATTAGTACAGACTCAAAAAGCATCAATACAAATTTGTAATAAAACTACTTCAGAAAAAAAGGCATTGCTTGCCTCACTTGCCACTAAATTACAGGAAAATGTTGAACAAATAATGGCAGCCAATCGCCTCGATTTAGATAAGATGGACGACAGCAATCCTAAAAAAGACCGTTTATTGCTGAATGAAAACAGAATAAAAGATTTGGCTGAAAGCCTGATTTCAATCACTCAGTTGGCAGATCCATCCGGCAAAATTTTGAGCGAATATAAAGCAGAAAACGGTTTGTTGATACAAAAAATAGCCGTGCCTGTTGGTGTGGTCGGTGTAATCTATGAAGCACGTCCTAATGTTACTATTGATGTTGCTGCTTTGTGTATGTATGCAGGTAATGCCGTGGTATTGCGTGGCGGCAGCGATGCAGAACATACGAACAGTAAATTGGTACAAGTTATTCATGATACTTTAGATGAGCATAAATGGGATAAAAATTGTGTTCAGCTTTTGCCGGTAGAACGCAAATTTGTCAGTCAAGTATTGACGGCTGTTCGATATGTGGACATCAGTATTCCTCGTGGTTCACAACAGT
>CAYVGM010000218.1:0-4993 GCA_964451125.1 uncultured Chitinophagales bacterium | reverse complement strand
AATTGATATTTTGAGAATAAAACAAATAGTTTTCTTTCTGCACTTGTAAAGCATTATTTTTATTCCACACAATGGTAGTGAAGAAGTTACCATCATTGCATATGCCTTTATAAATTTCTTTTTTAGAGTCTAAATCAATTATTGCATATTGGGCAGTTACCAATTTTTTTGTTTTGGCATCTTTGACGATGGCTTTTATATAATTGATTTTATTAGGTTGTACATTTTCCGGTAAATCAAAACTATAAATATCTAAGCCACCCCATCCACCTTCGCGATTTGATGCCATAAAAGCAGTTTTGCCATCATAAGAAACTGTTAATGCATTATCATCTTTTTCGGTGTTGATAGGATAACCTAAATTTTTTGGTTTAGTCCAGCCGGTATCAACTTTTTTTGCCATAAAAATATCTCCTTGTCCAACACCAGCCCAACCATCAGAAGTAAAGTATAAAGTTTGATTGTCTGCATGAATAAAAGGACACTGATCATCATAAGGAGTATTTATAGATGGCCCGAGATTGATGGGCTCGCCAAACTTTAAATTTTCATCTAAATAGCTTACCCAAATATCTTTTCCGCCATAGCCACCTTTTCGGCTACTAGTAAAATAAAGCGCTTTTGCATCAGAAGAGAAAGAAGGTTGGGCTTCCCATGCTGGTGAGTTTACGGGTTTGCCAATGCCTTGAGGTGCCGACCATTGTCCATTTATTTTAGCAGAATAATAAATATCACAACTTCCATATCCATCTTTTTTATTGCAAGATGTGAAAAATAAAATCGTTGCATTGGCATTCATGGATTCAGCACCTTCATTTTCATCGCTATTAATAATTGCACCGAATGAGAGTGCTTGCGAAAAGCCGGTATCTGTTTTTTGTGCAATGTATAAATCTTCTTGATTATTTTCTAAACGAGTAAAAGCTAACCATTTTCCATCCGGTGTTAAATAAGGAAAATATTCCCAGTTCTTGGTGTTTATATTAGTACCTAAGTTTTTCGGATTAAATGGAACAGGATTTTTTTTCGCTTCAGCATTAAACTGAGCGTTTCGTACCGTTTGTTCAGCTTTTTTTCCGAGTAGTGGCATCACTTTAGGTTGTGCTAAATACATTTCAGCGTATTTTTTTGCCAAGCCAATGTTATTGGTTCTTAAATAGGCCTCAGACAATAAAAAATAAGATCGTGAATGTATAAGTGGTGAGGTAATGATGCTACTTAATGTTGTAATGCACTCATCGTATTTTTTTAGTGCAAAGTTACAATCAGCAAGCAACTCTTTGGCATCGATAAATTCAGGTTCTGTTTTTAACGATTTTTGTAATTCTATAATAGCTTCTTCCCATTGCGTTCTTTGAATATATTCTTTTGCTTTTAAATAAGCAGCCATTGATTTTTCATTAATTTTTGCTTGAGCCAAAATGATATTCGACAAGCTAATCAGCCAACATAAGATCAATATATTTTTTTTCATAAGTAAGATTTATCAAAAATCATGCAAAGAATGATACCTGCAGATGTAATGAGTTAAGGAATGTCGAGGTATTTATGTGTTTGTAAAGATATTTTCCATTTAGGATGCGATTTAATATAATGAATAATTAAAGGCAATACGCTATTTCTTTTATTCCATTCCGGTTGCAGATATAACTTACAATTTTCGTTGATTGCTTTAAGATGTTGTTCTGCAAAATCAAAATCACTTTTATTAAAAATAATACATTTTAGTTCATTGGCTTTTTCTAAAACAGCATTTAAAGCGGGCTTAAATTTTTTAGGCGAGACGCAAATCCAATCTAATATTCCTGAAATCGGGTATGCACCGGATGTTTCGATATTTATTTGAAATCCATTTTCTTTTAACTTTTTGGTTAGATAGGATAAATCGTACATACATGGTTCGCCACCGGTTATTACAATTAATCGTGCCGGATATTTCAACGCTTCAGATATAATATCATCAATTAAAATTAATTGCTTTTCATTTATAGTCCACGATTCTTTTACATCACACCAAACACATCCAACATCGCAACCGGCTAAACGAATAAAAAAAGCAGCAGCGCCGGTATAGTATCCTTCGCCTTGTAAAGTATAAAAATATTCCATTACCGGAATATGAGTAGAAATATCAAATTGCATAGTAGAATGTAAAAGTACAAAATAAAAAAGACGCACAATAGGCGTCTTTTTTATTTTGTACTTTTAAAGTTTGACTATATTTTAGGTGCAGCAGCTAAAATTTCAGCACTTGCTTGTTCTTGATATTTTTTAAAATTCTCAATAAATTTTGCTGCTAATTCTTTCGCTTTGGCATCGTAAGCATCTTTATCTGCCCATGTATTTCTTGGATTTAATATTTCACTTGGCACTTCCGGACAAGTGGTAGGTATTTGGAAATTAAAAATTGGTAATGTTTCGTATGTTACTTTTTCCAAATCGCCATTTAGAGCTTCGGTGATTAAGGCACGTGTATATTTTAAACTCATTCGTTTGCCAACGCCATAAACACCACCGCTTAAACCTGTATTGATTAACCAAACATTTGCGCCACTTTCCTTTAATTTTTTACCTAACATTTCTGCATATTTGGTTGGATGTAAAGGCAAAAATGCGGCACCAAAACATGCAGAAAAAGTAGTTTGTGGTTCGGTAACACCGGCCTCGGTACCAGCCACCTTGCTGGTAAAGCCCGACAGGAAGAAATACATAGCCTGGCCCACGGTTAGTTTGCTGATTGGAGGAAGTACACCAAATGCATCGTAGGTAAGGAAAAATATATTCTTCGGTTCGCCGGCTACGCTTTTAGGCAGGGCGTTATCTATAAAGTGGATAGGGTAGCTAACACGGGTGTTTTCGGTACGTGCTTTGTAAGCAAAATCTACGGTACGGGTACCTTCTACAAAGCCAATGTTCTCCAGTATAGCACCGTGGCGGATAGCGCGGTAAATATCCGGTTCTTTCTCGGCCGACAGATCAATAACCTTCGCATAGCATCCACCTTCAAAGTTGAAGACTGAGTTTTCTGTCCAGCCGTGCTCATCATCACCAATCAGTGGTCGATTTGGATCGGCACTTAAGGTTGTTTTTCCGGTACCGCTCAAGCCAAAGAATAGAGCAACATCTCCTTCTTTCCCTACATTAGCTGAACAGTGCATAGACAGCACTTTCTTTTCGTGTGGCAACACATAATTCAATACTGTAAAAATTCCTTTCTTAATTTCTCCTGTATAAGCAGTACCGCCTATAATGGCTATCTTTTTTGTAAAGTTAAGTATGGCAAAATTATGTTGACGTACACCATCTGCCACACCATCGCATTTCAAACCCGGAGCCTGTAAAATCAACCAATCGGGTTCAATAGTTTTAAGTTCTTTGGCAGTGGGACGTAAAAACATGTTATATGCAAACATGTTGGCATAAGCATACTCTGTAACCACACGCACGTTCAAACGGAACGTTTCATCAGCACAGGCATAACTATCACGAACAAACACATCCTTACCCTCAAAGTAAGCAGTAACCTTGTTATAAAGCTTATCAAACACAGTTGGTTCAACCGGGTTATTGAAACCACCCCAGTCTACACTATCTTTGGTATTATCGTCTTTTACAATGAATTTATCTTTAGGAGCACGTCCGGTAAACTCACCGGTATCTACTGCCAGTGCACCGGTATCATTCAGTACGCCTTGATTTCTGCGGATGGTATCTTCTACTAATTCTTCGGGAGTTAAATTCCAATATTGGGTCTTTGTATTCTTTATTCCTAAGGTTTCGAGGTTTGCCTTGGGGTTCTTGGGACCAACAACGCTCATAACTTACAGTTTTGGTTAGCAATTTAAAGGCGGCAAATCTAAGAGAATGCGGTTATAAAAAAAAAGGTGCGTAACAATGTCGTAATTAGCCATGAATCAACTAACTGATTAAATACAAAGATTTAGTTCTTTTTATCTGGCGTGCTTTGTGGCGGACGGTGAGCATGGCTATCATGTGAGTCTTCGCCTGATTCAAATTCCTGTTCGTCTTTGATATTGCGATAGACTAAAAACCCTATTAGTGCTAAGCCGAAGCAAGCCACTGTGATAAGAATAACAAAAGAGTTTGGCATGAGTATCTAATTTACTGCAAAGTTGAGGCGTTTATCGGCTATCAAAGAATGATGTTTATCATTTTACCGTGGTCTTCTATATGGATTAATCAGACTATCGGGCGGGTAAGTGCCTTTCATGGAGTCTAGAATAGCACTTGCCCAGTTTTTGAGTATAGCTCTCTGTTCCGAGCTTAGTTTTGCGTTGGTATGCATCAAGGTGTAGGATGAGAGTGGCATTTCACCTTCCTGAACCATCTCTATAGTTTCTTCCAACTTGTGATACTGTTTAAAAATGCGGTAGTTGGCAAATTCTGAAAAATTCAACTCACGTTTACCTTCTTCTACATGGTGCTGTAACCACCAATCGACCGGTTGAATAGATGAATACCAAGGATACTCAGTCAAATTACTATGACAGTCGTTGCAGGATGTTTTCAGAATCTGGCTAACCGAAGTTGGGACAGTATAGATTTTACCAATGTACTTACTATCGTTATTACTCAGGTTTTTTTTCGGATGTATCAACTGAATGGCCAGCAACGTCACCATCAACAGCAGAAGCGTATAATGTAGTATGGATTTTTTCATATGCCTGTTTCCGGTGAATATAGTTCTATAAATCAAGCAAAACATATATGGTGTACAGTATGGTCTTATTGCCCTATTGAGGTGAGAGCAATGGAATTATTTGTGGATGACGAGTTAAGGAATTGAGGTAGATTTTAATATCAGCGAGAATCAGCCTATCCAAAATGCAATACTTCGTTTCCGCTAAAAAAATGTCACTCTTAATTGCGATGGAGTTGAGCAAACAACTTTACCTACATTTGAGACTATACTTATAAATTTTTTTTGCGGAAAATACTAAGCGAAAGGAGCAAGGGTATAATAATCCAGACA
>CAYVGM010000217.1:0-4994 GCA_964451125.1 uncultured Chitinophagales bacterium | reverse complement strand
AATTGCTGGAAAAAGTAAATATGAAACCGGAGCATTTTATGCGCTATCCGCATGAATTTTCAGGCGGGCAGCGTCAGCGTATTTGTATTGCAAGAGCTCTGGCACTCAACCCGAAATTTATCATCTGCGATGAGTCAGTTTCTGCATTAGATGTGTCTGTACAAGCACAAGTATTGAATTTGCTTATACAGCTACGGGAGGAATTTAAATTCACCTATATTTTTATCTCACATGATTTGTCTGTTGTGAAATTTATGAGCGACAGGATGGTGGTGATGAATAAAGGCAAGATAGAAGAAATGGGCGTTGCCGATGAAATCTATAACAACCCACAAAAAGAGTATACAAAGAAACTGATTGCCGCCATACCCAAAGGCAATGTAGAAGATATAAGAGCAAGGTTTGTGTAGTAGTTGATTGTTTTAGTTTAATGCATAATACAATATCTTAGTATAATAGCACTATTTGGGAGCTTGTTATTTCTGCATATTTATTTTAATTGAAATCTGAATACACACTAATACGCTGTACCAATTCTTGGATTTATAACATTTACACCATCAAATCTGCAATTTCTTAAATTAACAAATTTGTTAATCCCAATTTTTCCGCTCATTTTACTGCATATTATCGAAAATTTATTTTTTATTTGTGCCGTTATTTTTTTTTACTTCATTTGCGGTGTATTGCATTTGTGCTAAAAGTTTATAGTATGACAAAAAATTTATTGATAGTGGAGTCGCCGGCTAAGGCAAAAACAATCGAAAAAATTCTCGGTAAAGATTTTACCGTGAAATCATGCTATGGGCATATCCGCGATTTGGCTAAAAAAGATATGGGTATCGATATCCAAAATGATTTTAAACCCAATTACATCATATCAGAAGATAAAGAACAAGTCGTAAAAGAATTGCAGAAGTTGTCTAAAAATGCTGAAGTGTGGCTGGCAACGGATGAGGACCGTGAGGGTGAAGCCATATCCTGGCATCTGTGCGAAGTGCTGGACTTAGATAAACATAATACCAAACGAATTGTATTTAATGAGATTACAGCCCCTGCAATTAAGGCGGCAGTTGCTAATCCTCGCCAATTGGATCATAATTTATTTTATGCCCAACAGGCTCGTCGCGTTTTAGACAGGGTCGTTGGTTTTGAATTATCGCCGGTGCTATGGAAAAAGCTGGGCAGAAGAACGCTTTCCGCCGGAAGAGTGCAATCAGTGGCTGTTCGCTTAATCGTAGAGCGCGAACGTGAAATCAATAATTTCAAATCAGACAGTTTCTATAAAGTTGTCGCCTATTTTATCTCAGATAAAAAATCGTTTAAAGCAGAACTTTCAGAAAAATTCAAAGCTGAAGAAGAGGCTTTGGATTTTTTGGAGGCAGCAAAAAATGCCATTTTTAAAATAGAAGATATTCAGGTAAAACCAACTCAAAAAAGTCCTGCTGCACCTTTTACTACGTCTACCTTGCAACAGGAGGCGTCACGCAAGTTGGGTTTTTCAGTTTCACGCACGATGTCTGTTGCTCAAAAATTGTACGAAGCAGGTAAGATTACTTATATGCGTACCGACTCACCCAATTTGTCAGAATTGGCGTTAAATACGATACAGTCATATATCAATCAGGAGTTTGGAAAGGATTACTCCAATCGAAAACAATACAGTGCTAAAAGTTCTAATGCACAAGAGGCGCACGAAGCTATTCGTCCCACTTATATCGATCATACACATGTGAGTGGTCATCGGGATGAAGAGCGTTTATATGAATTGATTTGGAAGCGTACAATTGCCTCGCAAATGAGTAATGCCAAATTGGAAAAAACCATTGCCAAAATTGATATTTCCAACCGAAAAGAAAAATTTAATGCAGAAGGTGAAGTATTAAAATTTGAAGGCTTTCTAAAAGTTTATCTTGAAAGCAGCGATGATGATGAGCAAGAAGAAACCGGTATGTTGCCGCCTTTGCAGGTAGGGCAGCTCTTGGATTACAAAAATATAGAAGCACGACAGCGTTTTACGCAAGCACCTGCCAGATATACAGAGGCCAGTTTGATTAAAAAGTTAGAAGAGTTGGGTATTGGCCGACCATCTACGTATGCACCAACTATCTCGACCATACAAAACAGAGAATATGTGGTAAAAGGCGACAGGGAAGGATTACCTCGTTCTTTTCAACGATTGGAACTCAATAATAAAGGTGAAATAAAGTCAGAAACATTATCTGAAAATACAGGCTCTTTAAAAGGAAAATTACTACCTACAGATATCGGTACATTAGTTACAGATTATTTGATGGAGAATTTTAACCGTGTGATGGATTATTCTTTTACTGCGGATATGGAAAAAGACTTTGACTTAATAGCAGAGGGCAATAAAGAGTGGACTAAAGTTTTGAAGCAGTTTTACGGTCCTTTTCATAAGGAAATAGAAACTTCAGAAGAGAGTACGGAATATGTAACAGGTGAAAGACAATTAGGTGTTGACCCAGAAACCAAAAGACAAGTTTCTGCTCGTTTGGGAAGATTTGGGCCTATGATACAATTAGGTACTGCAGAGGAAGATGAAAAACCTCGTTATGCCCGTTTAAAACCTTCTCAAAGTTTGGAAACTATAACACTGGAGGAGGCATTAGAATTGTTTAAATTGCCCTTGATTTTAGGAATCTACGAAGGAGTTGAAGTAGCCGTAAATATTGGACGATTTGGGCCCTATGTAAAATATGGTGAGCAGTTTATTTCTTTGCAGCGCGGAGAAGAACCTGCTGATGTAACCTTGGAAAGAGCAATAGAAGTTATCAAGCAAAAGCAAGTGGAAGATGCACCTATTGCCATATACGAAGGCAAACCGGTAACAAAAGGTAAAGGTCGTTTTGGTCCTTTTATTAAGTGGAATGACCTGTTTATCAATGTGCCGAGAGCCTATAATTTTGACAGACTTACACAAAATGACTGCGATGAATTGATAGAAAAAAAGCTGGATAAAGAAGCAAACA
The DNA here is from genome assembly GCA_964451125.1 of uncultured Chitinophagales bacterium. Taxonomy (GTDB): domain Bacteria; phylum Bacteroidota; class Bacteroidia; order Chitinophagales; family JADIYW01; genus JADJSS01. The sequence continues at coordinate 2,001 of CAYVGM010000217.1, read as the reverse complement.
GATATATTCTCCAATTTCCGGAAGAAAAGATTTCTGTTGAAAATGGAAGATGGGGTCCATTCCTTCGCTTTGGCAAGAAAATGCTGAAACTTACAGGGAAAAAACATACACAAGATGAAGCAGCCATGCTGACGTTGGATGAGCTTAAAAAAATGGTTGAAGCTCAAGTACCGGATGCTTTTGCCAAAAAGGAAAAGAAAGCACCGGCTAAAAAAGCGGCAGCGAAAAAATCAGCAACTAAGAAGCCTACCAAAAAGAAATAAAATATTCCAGTTAATCTGAATTTCAGAAAACTAAAAAAGGCTACGTAAAATCGTAGCCTTTTTTCAATTTCTATTGGATAGGATTATTCTTTTATAAACTTATCTGCTGCGATAAATTCATCATTGCTGAACTGAAGCAGATAAATACCCTTAGCCAGTTTTTCCGTTGATAAAGAAATGACAGTTTCATTAGTTGATGCTGTTTGAGAAAGCACTTTTTTGCCCGTGATATCAAAAACGGCAATTTCAATAGCCTGTTTTGAGGGTTTGCTGAACTCAACTGTCAGCTGAGAACTCGTAGGGTTAGGATAAAATCTGATACCGGCTTCAGAAGTACGAATTTGATTGGCAGCTAAAACGGTGGAACCTTCTCTTTTAATAATCAAACCACTCCTTCTTGACAAAAGATTAAAGCGCATGATTTCAGATTGTTGTTTGGTAAACAGATTATAACATAAATCAGATGAATAATCCATGTAATTTTCAAACATATCCGGATAATCTCTCCCTAAATATAGTTTATTACATGTATTTATAGTAGTATCACAAACATTTGTTGTTCCTCTTGGTAAATTCGCTGCAAATGCTTGTTCTTCTTCAGGTGTGTCTGCCATAAAATCATCAATAGTACAACCGTCAACACTTGGACCACCCGGAAGTTCTACTACATTTCCCCAAGTATGTTGTAAGCCAAAGTAGTGACCAACTTCATGAACAGTAGTTCTGCCATTTGTATATAAAGTTCTGAAACGTTGAGAAGTAGAATCGCGGGCAAACCAGTTGTTAATTCCAAAAAATCGGAAATCTATAACTAATCCGTCGTTATTGCCATGGTTTAATGCTAGTCCGCCCCAGTTTGTAGCGTTTGAAGGTGGGTATGCAAAGCCACCTAATGCACCGCAAGTATCACATAATGTTAAACATGTTCTACATTTTCTGTTTCCATAATTTAAATCACACACCCAAATATTCAAGTATTTATTGACATTCCAAGCTGATTTTCCTTTAGATCCTGTTAAAATTAAATTATCTACTTTTAGCGGCTCTATACCTAAAGCTGTCCATATCAAGGTGCTTAAAGGATCCCAGCCTGCCAGATTGCCTAATGCACCTTGTGTATGCGTAATGCCTGTGGTAGCTTGCCCACCGGGTGTTTTGGTAGCTAGTTGAAATTTAATTTTTGGGTTGCCTCTGAATGGTACGAAAAAGGGACGTAAGTTTACACTGTCTGCATTCAAAGCATTATAATCTCTGTTTAATGCATCAATTTGAGTACGAATAATATCATCAGGAATGTTTTCATACTTGTTGTCATTCAGATAGACTACATGTACAACTACTTGTACTGTATATACACTATCTGTTCTCACAAGCGAAGTATCATACGCCATAATATCATTTACTGCTTGGTTGATTTGCTGCAGATAGGTAGATTTTATACTGGCATCTGACTGGATAATATTATTGTTAATAACATCCATACCGCAATATCTGTCCAACTGAGCAAAAGAAAATTGAGATAATAACAGATTGACTGTGAATAACAAAAAGAGTACTGTTTTTTTCATATAAGCTATTTGTTACAAAGATACATAAAAATAAAAAAATGCAGAATTGTATTTTTCATAGAATACAAATTAGCGAGTATTACAAAATTACTTCGCATTTTAAAAAAGTGCCGTTTAACCAAAGGCTAAACGGCACAATTCTATGTTATTTATCAATTCGCTTATTAATT
>CAYVGM010000216.1:0-5031 GCA_964451125.1 uncultured Chitinophagales bacterium | reverse complement strand
GCTCCTGTGCAGCTGTGTTTTTGCAAGGGCGACAGAGAAGTCAGTTATAAAAATTCGATTGCTGTGTATGACACCATGACCACCTTAGGCGTTAAGGCAATAAAACTCAACAACCTGAGCGACCATTTAGACCACAATACTTGTGCACCATTTGCTGTGTTGGCCACTAAGTATTTTTTCGACCGATATAAAAAGCACGGCAATAATCCGAAGATGAAAGATGTGCCGAAATTTAAACTTAAATTGGTGGGCATTGTGAAAAAGAAAGAAGAAAAAAAATACCTGAAAGAAAAAAAAGATAATATCCGTTATTAATGAATACCAAATCATTGCGCATAAAAATTTGCGGGCTAAAAGATGCATCGCAGATACTTCAAATTGCAGACATGCAACCCGATTTTATCGGATTTATTTTTTACCGGAATTCGCCGAGATATATTCTGGACGGACTCAATCTCAATGAGCAAGTGAATATGCAATTTCAACTGTCAGCTATTAGTCATCCCGTACAAAAAGTGGGTGTATTTGTCAATGAAGATATTAAATCGCTGATAAGGATTGCTTCAGAATGGGAGCTGGATTATATTCAGTTGCACGGCGATGAAACGCCTGAATACTGTGAGGAGTTGCGCATGTTGGATTTTAAGCTGATAAAAGCATTCGGTATAGATGAACACACCGACTGGTCAGCAATGGAAGCCTATGACGAGTTTTGCGCTTATTTTCTTTTTGATACACAAACGATAATGCGCGGAGGCAGTGGACTGACATTTAACTGGGATTTACTTAGCCAATATAACTTGACGAAGTCTCTGTTTTTATCGGGAGGTATTGGTGTGGATGATATTCCGCGCATCAAACAACTCGCCCAGACAACAGCCATAGAAGTCGTAGATATGAACAGCAAACTGGAAATTTCGCCGGGCATAAAAGACATCGGTTTATGCCGGCAAGCCATTGAGCTTTGCAAGACGCAGGAGTGAGATTAGTAAAGAAGAAGGGTGGTTGTATTCTTGAACTTCCTGTTAATTATTAAGTTAATTATATATTATTTAATATAAATATTTTATTTCCGATGCAATCAAATGAATTTTCATACACAAACGTATTATGCCATTTCTTTTATCCATTCTTTTGATAGCTTAACTGTCTTATCTGATTTTAGAATTGCAATTGCATAAAGTGTGTTTTAATAATGCTAAATAATGAATTATACATCAATGTCGTTTAGTTAGTCAACTGTAAAAATAGTTGATTTAACCTTACTTCCTCCACCTTCATCAAGGAGGTGGTTCTATATAAAAAATCAACTATTTTTAAATAGAAACGCTTATCCCGAACTCAGATTAATAAGCACTAATCCTGCTTAATGCCCTTCATTCATCTGATCCTTATCAAATTTATATGTGCGCGCCAGCAGCACCACTGGTACAGATAATACTATCACCAAAGCCATCCATCTGAAAATATCAATATAACTGAGTATTGCAGCTTGTTTGTCAATGGTGAATTCTAAGTAAGCATATGCTTGCTGCAAGGCCTTATCGGCATCTGCCGTTGCGGATAACATGCCTGCCTTCATCATATTGATGCGCTCCATTACAGTTACATTTTCTGGTGTAATATGCGTCAGCAAATCAGCACGATGTTTAGCACTAAGTGTTTCATTTAAAACTCCAATTACCGCGACACTTATAGAACCACCTATCTGTCTGATCATATTGGAAATGCCCGAAGCTTGTCCTACATCTTTTCCCATTAATCCGCCAAGTGTTAAGCCCGACAGTGGCACGAACAAAAACGCCATACCAAAACCGCGTACAATCAACGGCCAGAACATGGCATCTGCCCCGGTGTTGGTCGTAAAAATAAAAGATGACCAAAACACAAAAACGGCTGTGGTCATGAAACCAAACATAATCATAAGTTTTGGAGGCATGCCTTTAGAAAGTAAAGTACCGATGACAGGCATCAGCATACCGCTTAATAAGGCACCTGGTATAAACATAACACCTGACATTTGCGCCGTAAAACCTAAAAACCGTTGCATATAAATGGGATATATAAATACACTTCCGAACAAGATAAAACCCAGTATAAAATTCATGAAAGTACCAATAGCCACATTCCCTTTGGTCAATACCCGCAAATCCACTATCGGATTTTTAGCCGTTAACTCCCGCAAAATAAAACCAAACAGTCCGATTATGGTGAATGCCGTAAACGTCAGGATGAACTTAGATTCAAACCAGTCGTTGCGCTCTCCTTGTTCTAATATTAATTGCAATGAACCAATACCTAATATAAGCAAAAATATACCCAGCCAGTCAATGCTGCCTTCCGGCTTGGTATCATAAGGATTATCGCGGATATAAGTAAGCGTTAAAAATGTGGCAACAATACCAATGGGAATATTGACATAAAAAATTACGGGCCAAGAATAATTATATACTAAATAGCCCCCCAGATAAGGACCAATGGTAGGCCCGACAATTACCCCCATACCGAACATAGCCATGGCCATACCGATTTTTTCTGGCGGATAAATTTCTTTCAAAATAGTTTGTGAAGTAGAGAATAAAGCACCACCGCCAATGCCCTGTATAAAGCGCCAAAAGACGAGCGTCCAAATAGAACCCGACAAACCGCACATAAGAGAGGCGAAAGTAAACAAGGCAACAGAACCTGCGAAATAATATTTTCTTCCAAAAAAGGAAGAAAGCCATCCACTCATTGGCACTACGATTACGTTGGCAATAGCATACGAGGCAATTACCCAACTGACTTCTGAAATGGTAGCTCCCAGATTGCCCATTAAGGTAGTAGTGGCAACATTTACAACAGTGGTATCTATCAGTTCGAGCAAAGTACAAAGTACGACCGTAATAGTAATAATTGTGCGCCTTGCGCCATATTCAATTAGTTCTTGTGATTGTTCCGGTGTCAATGGTAATATTTTTTTTGTAGGCGATTAAAAATGGAAAAGGTTTATACAGAAATGCATTTGCGAGATTTTATGTCTGGCGCATTTAGTTAACAAAGATAGTTGATTTCAAAAGTAATAAGCGTGAGCCACTTTAATTTTTTATTTTGTTTCTGTTTTGTGTGATATAGCTTAATAATTTACATTTGTTTTAGGCAAAATGGAAATGCTACTTTGTTCTGATATCGGCATCAGTCAGCGATTTTATAAAGGAAATTAAGTCTCTTACTTCATTGTAAGATAAATGCAATTTTTCGGCACTCAAAGTTTGATTGTCAACTTGCAATCCCATGCCTTTGCCGCCGCCTCGGTTATAAAAATCAATTAAATCAGGAAGGGTAAGGATGCCACCATTGTGAAAATAGGGTGGAGTAAGAAATGTGTTGCGCACAGTAAGCGTTTTAAATGCATGCATAAAGGATTCAAGTTTGATTATGCGGTAAACGCCCGTGTCACTATCCAATACCGGATGTAAGGTGTCGAATTTTTTAAGTGCCCCGGTAACTTCTGCATCCATAGTGGTATAATATGGCGGGTTCAGTCCATTGTAAACTGGAGGAAAATGACAAGTGCCACATTTCGCTTTACCCATAAATAAATTAAATCCACGCTTTGCACCGTCACTCAGATTGGTGCTTTCATCTCTCATATACCGGTCAAAAGGAGAATTGAGAAAAATGAGTTCGCGTTCGAATGCAGCAATTGCCGTGTTAATGGTGTATGCCGAAATTTTTTCTGCCCCGTATTTCCCAAATAAAATATTGAAATAATTGTCGTAAGACGCATCCCTCTTTAATCTTAAAATGATGCTGTCAAATGAATGATTAAATTCCTGCGGATTAGATACGACTAAATGAATTTGTGATTCCATACTGTTGGCACGCATATCGTACATATAGGCAGGCTGCAAAGCCGCATTGAGCAGGGAAGGGGTATTGCGCTTTTGAAAAATGCCCTTTTGATTGGTAATTGATGTAATTTCTCTGTCGGCGAACGCATGCTCAGGTTGGTGGCAAGAAGCACAACTAAGCTTTCCATCAGCAGAGAGTTGTTGGTCAAAAAACAATTTCTTACCCAATTGTACTAATAAGGTATCATCGGTATAATATTTGTCTTGAGCAAAATATTTTGGAATCAAAAAGTTTGCATCGTAGATATTTTCCTTTTGTAAATTAACGGGTTTAATGATGCCGGTATAATCACGGCCAAATTGAAATTGCTGTGCTTTTAAAAAGCTGAAATACGCTTGCACTAGAGGATAAAAATATTTTTTAAGAAAAGTAATTCTGTCTAATGTGTTGAAATTTTTAGTTTGTAGATATTTCACCGCAAGCTGAATGCGACTTCTGAGTAATTTTACTTGTTGAATGTTTTGTTTGTTTTCATAAGCCGAAACAACATCAAGAAGGCTTGACAAAGCTACTGCCATTTCATGCGTATTATTTTGCAGATCAGGGGAGTCGAAAGAAGCTAAATTCAAGGCCTCTGTCCGGATAAGATGATAGCGTATGGCAGAAAAAATATAGTCATCCTTAAGTTCTGCATCAGTGAAATACGAATAAAAAGTCAGCGTTTTGTATTTGAGCTTATTGACCAATAGTATTAATGTTTCTTTCTGCAATGAATCAGCATACAATAAAGTCTCGATACTTTGTAAACCCTCTGGCTGCATATTTGGTTGATAGCCATATTCAAATTCTACGGCATTGGTGCCATTGAAAAAACGATAATTTCCCGAATCAAAATATTCCAATATCCACTCAAATTTTTTAAACGCTAATCGAGTTTGTTTAAATTGCATTTGCAGCCCTTTGATATCAGTTTTGTTTTGTAGCGCAATTTGTAAGGTGTCTAATGTAGATTTGAAATCATTAATATTATGTAATGTTGTCTGACGCACTGCTTCTTTTGGTACTTGTGTGCCAACAAAAGATTGCAGACTCAATATCAGCCCACTTGTTAAAATAAACGCAAACAGTAATTTTTTATGCTTTATGTTAAATAACATAGTAATAGCAAATTTACTGTGTTCAGACTGTATTTTTGTG
>CAYVGM010000215.1:0-5079 GCA_964451125.1 uncultured Chitinophagales bacterium | reverse complement strand
ACGCATGAGTTTAAAACGCCTATTTCAACAATAAGTCTGGCCAGTGATGTACTGTTGCGGGATGATATTGCCGAGAAGCCCGAAAAACTGAAACATTATGCCACAATTATTCAAGCTGAAAATAACAGGTTGAAAAGTCAAGTAGAGTCCGTTCTGCAAGTTTCGCAAATTGAATCACATAAAATTCAATTAAAAATGGATGTGGTAGATATGCATGTCCTGATAGAAAGAATTGTAAAAAACATGGAAATTCGGGTTCATGATGCAGGTGGCGAAATAGTAATGAATTTAAAAGCCACGCAACATTTTATATCGGGAGACGAAGTTCATTTAACTAATATTATTTATAACCTGTTGGATAATGCACTAAAATATTGTGACAAAATTCCACATATAGAAATTACAACAGTAAATAAACACAGAGGTCTCGAAATTTATGTAAAAGACAATGGAAAAGGTATTGACAAAACATCACAAAGCATGATTTTCCAAAAATTCTTCAGAGTGCCCAGTGGCAATGTGCATGATGTAAAAGGATTTGGTTTGGGCTTGTTTTATGTGGAGAATATGATGAAAGCACATAAAGGAAAAATCAGTGTGCAAAGTACACCTAAAGTTGGCACCACTTTTATATTATGGTTCAAAACTTTGAAAAAATGGGATAAAATGATAACTTTAAAAATTAAACAAACCTATGAGCAGAATTCTACTTGTTGAAGATGACCCGAATCTAGGGTTTATTGTGAAAGATAATCTGAGCGAAAAGGGTTATGAGGTTACGCATTGCATTAATGGCTTGGAAGCCGAACGACTGCTTTATAAAGAGCATTTTGATTTGTACTTATTTGATGTAATGATGCCTAAAAAAGACGGATTTACACTGGCCGAAGAACTGCGTGCCAAAAAAGATAATACGCCTATCATCTTTCTGACGGCAAAAGAAATGCAGGAAGACAAATTGCGCGGATTTACAGTGGGTGGCGATGATTATATTACCAAGCCTTTCAATTTCGATGAATTGATAATGCGGATGGAGGCGATTTTAAAACGCACTAAACCGGCTGAACCGGAACCTACGACTTTCAAAATAGGGAAATATACACTGAAGTCAGATGAACTGAAACTTATTTTGGGCAAAGAAGAACAGTCTATCACCAAGAAAGAAAGTGCTTTATTGGAATTCTTAGCAAAAAGCCTGAATCAACCTGTGAAACGCGAAGATATGCTGATGAAGATTTGGAAAGACGACAGCTATTTTGCCGGAAGAAGCATGGACGTTTATATTACTAAACTCCGTAAATATCTCAAAGATGACCCCAATGTAGAATTGCTCAACGTTCACGGTGTAGGCTTTAAACTGGTTGCAAGATAAAAATCTTACAGCTAAATAAGTGTTACAGATTGCTAATCAGCAATTGAATTATACCAATCAATAAACCTAATACACCTCCAATAATTTCGATAAAAGTGAATTCTTTGGAAGTAATATCCAATAGCAGATTTTCCAATTTTTCATCCGAAAATGCTTCTACTTTGTTTTTTACTAACTGATGAATATCTAGTTTCTGTTCAATTTTAGTTAACGACGTATCAATAACATTTGGTAAATTTTTGCCTATTTCTTCTACAATAGTTTTATGCACATTACTGATTAACTGATCAGGTACAATAACATCCAAAATAGGGCTTCGTTCAATGCGCTCTCGAATTGCTACATCTACACGCTGTGCTATTTCTTCTTCAAAGTTTTTAAGTGCATCCGGATCTTTTAGCCTGTCTTTTATATCAGTAAAATTAATTAAATCACGCTGAACAATTTCGCCTAATTTGTTGGCAATCCTGGGCTTGTTTTTAGGAAAAATGCCCTGAAAGGTAAACCATAATATCTTTACAGGTTGTCGTGGACGAAATAGCATTTTAATAGCCAGCCAATTGGTTATCCAACCGATAAACGCACCAATTAGTGGTACAGTTATCCATTTCCATGAAAAGGTTGCCAGTAGTATTACCATAAACTAAGAATTATGCCATTCCGCAGGAGCTTGTTTCCATAACTTCAGTGTTTCCATATCTTCCGATGAGATATCATCCTGCTTAATTGCTGTATTGATTAAAATATCATAGTTCGTCAGTGTTTTAAGCTGAACACCTTCATCTTCAAATCGTTTTTTAGTAGATTCAAATCCGTATTTGTAAATGGCTAACATACCCAGAATGTCTGCGCCGGCTTCACGCAAATCGTGTACGGCTTTTAACGAACTGCCACCCGTAGAGATCGTATCTTCAATCACTAAAACTTGTTGTCCATGCAGAAGGTTGCCTTCTATCGTATTACCCATTCCGTGTTCTTTTGCTTTTGAACGAACATAAATGAAAGGTAAATTAAGCGCATCAGCAATAATTGCACCATGCGGAATGCCCGCAGTAGCCACACCGGCAATACACTCTACTTGAGGATAGTAGGCATTAATTAATCCGACAAATCCTTCTTTTACAAAATTGCGCACATCAGGATAAGATAAAATTTTGCGGTTATCACAGTAAACCGGAGATTTCCATCCGCTAGTCCAAGTAAAAGGATTTTGTACGTTGATTTGAATTGCTTTTATTTGCAGTAAATATTCAGCTAATTTTTCTTTAAAGGCTATATTTTCCATAAGTATTTAGTCAGGCAAGATAGAAGTATTTTGTTAAACAAAAAATGATAAACGGCATAAATTAAAATTCCCATGTATAAATTCAACATCAACGGCAAAAAAGTGTTTATTGTTGCTAATCCCACGCAAGTAAAACAAGCCTTGCAGGATGATTATATTTTGCAAGCCTATACTAATAAAGGCGAACTGCAAAATATCATTACCATATTGCTGAGCAATGACAATAACAGCAACTGGATTATATTTGGCAAAGACCCTGATACGATTAAAGAGGTTTTCAGCTCATTTTTTCAGCCCATTATTGCTGCAGGTGGAGTAGTGCTAAATGAAAATCATCATGTATTATTAATTTTCAGAAGAGGTTTTTGGGATTTGCCCAAAGGAAAAGTGGATGAAGGTGAAAGTATAGATGAAGCCGCACTTCGTGAAATTGAAGAAGAAACGGGATTAAATCAGCTCAATATATTACAACCTGTCACATTTGGCTTCTCCAATCAGGATTGCACCTATCATTCGTATGTGCTAAACGGAGTGAATTGCCTCAAACAGACATATTGGTTTATGATGGAAAATAAAGGCAATGATTTATTGTCGCCTCAAACAGAAGAAGATATTGAACAAGCCATTTGGGTACACAAAGACAATTTGCATAATTATTACGATAATATGTACGAAAGCATCAGAGATGTCTTAAAAGTAGCCTTTACCCTTTTATGATAACAAGTACAATTGAAATAATAAAATTGTTTGGATGTTGTATAAACGTATTTAGGCTAATTCTTGACAAGTTCATACTAAAAAACCAGATAACATATCAATCCAGCTCAAAAAAGCAGTTTTAAATCAATTTTCAGTCATCTATTTTATTTCTACTTGTTTTTTGGTATATTGTGAGATAAATTTAATTTCACATGATATACGATTTTATCGTGGTGGGTTCAGGTTCCGGCGGAGGAGCATTAGCCTATTATTTACATCAAGGCGGAGCAAAAGTATTACTGATTGAAGCCGGAAAATTTTACAGAAAAAACACCTTTCCAAAAACAGAAGCAGAAACATCAGCCTATTTATACTGGGGCGGAGGAATTGAATTTGCCAAAGATGGCAGAATGGGATTTTTGCGAACTAAAATGGTGGGCGGTTCTTCTATCGTGTATCAATGCCTGATGGACAGATTTGATGACATTGCCTTTAATGACTGGAAAGCAGAAAGCGGAGTGGATTGGTTCACTTCACAAGACATGGACAAACATTACAATCAGGTAGAAAGTGATTTAGTGTTGCATAAGTTTACCGAAAACGAACGAAATGGAAATGCTCGATTATATACTAAAGCTTGCGACCAACTAGGTTATAAATGGAAATATTTACGCAGAGGCCAAAGCGATTGTGGAGCAGAGCATGGTAATGACTGTATTGGTTGTCTTGGTGGCTGCTTCCGCAACTCTAAACAAAGCTCATTAGTCGCTTTTATTCAAAAAGCAGAAAAAACAGGATTAGAAATTATCACCGAAACAGAAATACATCAAGTAGCACCCAATGCTGATACGTGTAAAATATCCGGTGTACAAAACGGCAACAAAGTAAGCTTTGAAGGTAAGAAAGTCATATTAGCCGGTGGAGCATTCGGCACTACCCGCATGATGACCATGAGTGGATTTAAAAAACAATTTCCGGTTCTCGGAAAAAAATTTGCAACTCATCCTCAATTTATGTGGCTGGGTTTTCAAAATGAACTTGTCGATGCGCACAAACTGATGTTCCAGTCGGTGGCATCGGATGATCCGGAATTTCGTAAAAACGGGTTTAAGCTCGAAAATGTATTTGCATCGCCCATTTCTATCGGCATGCTGATGAATGTAACCGGAGCAAAACATCAATATTTTATGAAACAATACCGCTACATGCAATGCATAGAAGTAGCAGTGCGTGATGAAAATGTGGGCGAAATTCAATGTGATAATAAAGGCAAACTGACCATTGTAAAACCGATGACTCAACAAGATAAAGACCGCAAAAACAAAGGTTTGCAGGTCATTAAAAACATTTTGACTACAGCCGGGGCAAAAGAAGTTTTTGAATCCGATTTTTATTTCGGTTTGCATCTGATGGGCGGATGTGTGATGGGTGCGGATACAGCTAAATCTGTTGTCAGTCCGGAGTTTAATGTACATGGTTACAAAACTCTTTATATCTGCGATTCGAGTATTTATCCTAATGCGCCGGGCATCAATCCGGGATTAACGATTAAATCTTTAGGTCATCGTCTTTCCACTCAATTATTAAAATAATGAAAAAATACGGACTGCTTATTTTCTTATTTACGGGTTTATTTTTTTCATGCAAAAAAGAAAACACGAATACCGGACTAGTGTATCAATTACTTAAAAAGCTAACTAATTTTCAGTATATCACCATTGTA
>CAYVGM010000214.1:0-5088 GCA_964451125.1 uncultured Chitinophagales bacterium | reverse complement strand
ATTGTAATACCCTTTGCTATTAGAGGTGGTCGTGTTTTTGGTGCCATTTTGTATAATATTTACTTCAGATACCCCATCTCCATTGATATTAGTAATTTTGCCTTTTACGACTAATCTGGTTTGTGCCAGTGTACAAAGTGAAAGTAAAAGAAAGCAGCAAAATAAAGTCCGTTTCAGCATCATACTATAAACGTAAGAAATTAATTTATATTTTTAAGCTGTTCGATCGTTTTTATCGGATCGGAAGAAGTAAAAACCGTGTTTCCGGCTACCAGTACATCAGCACCCTGTGCAATTAATTTTGAAGCATTATTCAGTGTCACACCTCCGTCAATTTCTATTAATGCCGAACTGTTTTTTTGTAAAATCAATTCTTTTAAGCGACTGATTTTTGAATAGGTTTGTTCTATAAATGACTGTCCCCCAAATCCGGGATTTACACTCATTAAACAAACTAAATCAATATCGGCAATAATATTTTCCAGTAAACTTATAGAAGTATGCGGATTAACGGCAACACCTGCCCGCATGCCGCTATGCTTTATTTTCTGTATCACTCTGTGCAAATGTGTACAAGCTTCGATATGAACGGATAAAATATCTGCACCTGCTTTTTTGAAATCTTCAATATAATGGTCTGGTTCTACTATCATCAGATGGACATCAAAGGTTTTCGAAGAAAGTTTGCGCATCGATTTTATCACCGGAAATCCAAGGGTGATATTAGGTACAAATACACCGTCCATCACATCAATATGGATGTAATCTGCTTGGCTGTCATTCAGCATGTCAAATTCCGAATCTAACTTCGAGAAATCAGCAGATAATATGGATGGAGCTAGGAGAGGCAAATTAAATAGTTAAGTAGTTGATTGGTTAATTAGTTGATTGGTTTATTAGTTTATTAGTTTATTAGTTAATTAGTCAGCTAATATTCTACATCATTCATCATTCATCATTCATCATTCATCATTCATCATTCATCATTAAACATTCATCATTATTCAGCAACTGCCAGTCTTACTAAATCTGCGGCTTCGCTTAATAAAATTGCAGACTGTACTTTCAATCCTGATTCTTCAATCATTTTTTTAGCAATTTCGGCATTCGTGCCTTGTAAACGGACTATAATTGGTATTTCAATATTGCCAATGGATTTGTATGCATCTATCACACCTTCTGCTACACGGTCGCATCGCACGATACCTCCGAAAATATTAATTAGGATGGCTTTTACTTTTTTATCTTTTAAAATAATGCGAAACGCTTTTTCTACGCGCTCAGCATTTGCCGTACCGCCTACATCCAAAAAGTTGGCCGGTTCTCCACCACTCAGTTTGATGATGTCCATGGTAGCCATCGCTAATCCTGCACCGTTTACCATACAGCCCACATTGCCGTCTAATTGCACATAGTTCAAATCAGCTTCTGTAGCTTCCAGTTCAGTTGGGTCTATTTCTAATTTATCATTTTGTGCCTCCAAATCAGGATGACGGTAAAGGGCATTGTCGTCAATATTTACTTTAGCATCAACGGCAATAATTTTATCATCAGATGTTTTTAAAACCGGATTAATTTCGAATAAACTGGCATCTGAACCCACGTAAGCTTTGTACAGTTTTTGTACAAAATCGACCATGTCTTTAAATGCAGTACCTGATAATTCCAAATTAAAGGCAATTCTGCGTGCTTGAAACGGCTGAATGCCTACGGCAGGGTCTATCCATTCTTTAAATATTTTTTCAGGATGATGCTCTGCTACTTCTTCGATATCCATGCCGCCTTCAGCAGAATAAACAATCGCATTGCACTCATTGGCTCTGTCTAACAAAACAGACATATAAAACTCTTTGGTAGGAGAAATACCTTCATAATATGCATCTTCGGCAATCAGAATTTTGTGTACTACTTTACCTTGCGGTCCGGTTTGAGGAGTTACTAAGGTCATGCCCAATATGGCTGTTGCTTTTTCTTTTAAGGCTTCAAAATTTGGTGCAAATTTCACTCCGCCGCCTTTGCCTCTTCCTCCTGCGTGTACTTGTGCTTTAACTACTACACCATCTCTACCGGTGCGGGCTGCAATAGTTTTGTAGGCATCAACTGCCTGATCTACGGTTTCAGCGACTATACCTTCCTGTACTTTAATACCAAATTGTTTTAAAAGTTCTTTTCCCTGATATTCGTGTAAATTCATAAACTAAAAATAAGTTGTGCAAAGGTAATTAATTTTAAATAAACTTACTAAACTACCTGATTGCTGAGTTTAAACTTCTTGATAAATGCAGTATGGTAATCTATAATAGTATGGATTAAAAAGTTAATTCAGCCTGAAAAAAATAAAATCAATTTTAATTATACTTCAACAACAGTATGTGGTCTTTTTAAAACGGATAACCGATAGCGAAGTTGAGTCCGACGAAATCTCTGAATTTGAAGTTGTAAAATCCCTGTATTTTCTCTGCATTTCTGCGTTTTCCGATTTTTCTTGTTGTGTTGAGCTGGTATTCAGGATTATTAATTTTATTAAACACCCATCGGTCTCCGGCTTCAAAAGATGGGTCATATAAAACAAATCCGACATCAAAACGAAGAACAAAAAAGTTAAAATCCATACGGACTCCCGCACCTGCATCCCAGGCTAATTCTTTCATAAACCGCGAAGCGGCAAAATTGGCATAAGGCTTATTCGGGTCTTCTTTCAACAGCCAGATATTCCCGATGTCTGTAAACAAAGCAGCGTTGAAAAATTTGTAAATATTGAACCTGTATTCCGCATTAAATTCAAATTTCAAATCTGCAGTTTGATCCAAGTCATTTTTAAGGGTTTTATAAATATTGTAACCTCCCGGACCTACTTTGCGAAATTGCCAGCCACGCAAAGAGTTGGGGCCTCCGGAATAGAACTGCCGTACATAAGGCAATACTGCTACTTCCCGAGAGTAAGTCGAGTCATTTTTATCCGTTTCGATTGTAGTGTACGAAGAATTGCCATACGGAATGCCTGCGCCTACAAACATGCGCAATGCCACAGTTTGCCCACGTTTGAAATTGAAAGAGTAACGGGGTTCTAATTCTAAACGGAAAAATTGAGAAAAAGGAATTCCTCCCACTTTTCTTGGTTTAGCTTCTCCTTTTTTGATAAGCATTGAAAACAGAGAAACGATATTACCAGAAAAAAATGCATTCCCTCTGAAATAAAAATAATTTTTATAACGTCCTAGATTCAGATTTTGATTGTTGTAAGAAAATGTATAATCCTGTCCGATGATAAATTGTTTTTGAAAACTTTGTGCCAGCCGGGCATTATTTGTCAGATAAGTGGTGTCAAATTTTTCGGTGATTTTGGTCGGGTTGACATACGTAAAACTCAAGGGTGAAAAGGTATGTCTGAACTTACTGTTATAAAACTCATAGCCATAATTCAAGCCGACAGTATGTATGTCATATAAACCGATGCGGCGCTGAAAGCTGTAATTTAATGCAATAAATGTACGTGGTTTGTATTTGTAAGTTTTATTGCAGGCAGAACGCACTTTAAATGTAGGGAATATACGTGCTAAATCGATTTTTGCTTCACTGTTTATGTTGATGGTGCTTATCGGACTGTTTTCAATACGGTTTTCTTTTAATAACTGAAATTCCACACCTGCACTGAAATTCAATTGAAATTTGGCTGCAGATTTAAAAAGATTTTTATTGGTATAACCTCCGGTGATTGCAAATCCAAGCGTACTTTTTGCATTAGTGTTAAGCTCATTGTCTAAGTTGAATGAATGGCGTTTTGCCGGCGAACAATTAATTCGGGTAATCAGATATATTTCATCCGGTGAAAAAGAGTAGGGGTCATACTCTACGTTTACATATTTAAATATGCCAAGATTATTTAATGCATTTTTCGTTTTGTCCATGCTGTTTTTGCTGTACAAATCATTCTTATGAATATAAATAGATTTCGATAATGCTCGAGGAAAAACCGTTTTCTTGTCTGATTTATAGGCTACATCACAAATCGTATCGTAAATATAATCGCGCTTGGTCTGATTCAGGATTTTATCTTTCTTTTCATAGTCCAGTACATTGATGGTAATTTCGTCGTAATAGTATTTTTTATGAATGGAAGAGTCTATATCTAAATTTACATAGAGCTCAACATTAACTTCTTTATTGCCTATCGTGCTGTCCACATTCATAGAAATATATTCCGGACTAAACACAAAATAGCCTTCATTCTGCACCGCTTCCGCTAATAAAATTCTGTCTTTTTTAATGATGTCAATATCAAATGCATCGCCCTTGCGCATCAGTAAGTCTTTCTTTGATTTTAGTATGATAGGCGTAATGTTTGAATCTTCTGAGGTGATTTTAATATCATTTAGCGTAAATTGATTGCCTAATGATGCAGTGTATATGGCTTTTGTTTTTTTATTTTTTGTTTGAAAACTATAGGTAACATCAGAATTAAAGAAACCGTGATAAAACAAGTAATTTTTCATCCGGTTTACCGTCGTTTTCATTGTAGTGGAGTCAAATAAAACTGGTGGCTCGCCTCCGGAGGTTTCGTTCAGGAAGTTCTCAAATTTCTTTTTCTTGAGTAATTTATCCAATTCCTTTTTTTCATCATCAGTTGCAGTCCCATTATTTATCTTATTCTCCAGTTCTATTTTTTTTGTCAGCCTTTTTTTGTTTTTTAAGGTTGAAAAGGTATAAATACCCAACTTCATTCTGAATAGACTCAGGAATTTCTTATTCGGCTGCTGACTGTAAACTACTTGTTTTCCTAATTCTGATTTTAATGTATTTTTTTCAGTAATCAGTTTGCCGCTGTTTTTCAACTGTACGGTATTGGCAATGAGCAGACTCTGGTCTTTTTCCAGCAACCTTTTAGTGGCACTGCAACCACTCAATAGGATGAGCGCACACAAAACCGAAATATATCTGAAATAGTTTTTAACTTGCATGCGTGTTAAGTCAGGTTGTCATTAAGCATATTAATTCGCTCAAAATTAAGAAATACCGCAATAAGTATTCCGAATTTATTGCCGAAGGCGAAAAAATTATTGCTGAATTAATAGAAGAGGGGCTTATACT
>CAYVGM010000213.1:0-5099 GCA_964451125.1 uncultured Chitinophagales bacterium | reverse complement strand
GTTGGCTTTGTTCAATATGGCAAAATAGCGCTGCTCCAGTTCCTTCTTTGTTTTTATCCTGGCATAAACATCAATATATTCTTCCGTAACATCCTGTGCCGTAATATTTTTAGTGTCAAAATCGCTGACTTCGTTTTCCAAAGCAGCAATAAATTGGTCAAACTGCTCAGCCGGCAATCGTACTTCCATGGAGTAATCTGTGCGATAATCATTAGAACTTGAAGATTCATTTGCAATATATGCCTGATGTTGTGATGCCAATTTTTTTAGCCATGCATTCGTCGATTTCAGATTTCCGGTTTCCCAGGTAATCGTGCCATCTTTGATAATTTTTTTTCCAATACTGTCTGAAATACTTTTATCCACAGTAGGAGCCGCCGGAGGTATAGGAGGTGGGGGGGCGGCTAAGTCAGTTGCTACGGAAGCATCAGTTTCAGTAGCTGCATAATCTACTTTTGCCACACTGCCTACAGACACGGCAGCAGGTTCAGCAGATTCTACAGCAACTTCTTCACTCTTACTTCTACATTGCGTAAGCAATAAAATACTTAGCATCCACAAAAACGGGATGGTCTTTACATTCATTAATGATTTCATGACTGGTTGGTTTAATTGCAATAAAGTTGCACAAAGTTTTGGAATTTGTAAAGTCGTGTATTGTTAATGTTTGTTATATCAACGAAAAATGTCGGGTTCGTGTGCCGTCTGGTCTTACGACCTGACGGAAAATATTGTCGGTGGGAACATCAGGAATATAATTGTCGGATGGAAACATCCGACAGCACGTAACAGCTATTTCCCTTGAAAAAATGATGATAACTATCATGAATTTATTTCTCTTACAACAATTCGATAATTTGTATAAAAAGTGCATCCTCCGTAATTTTGCAGTCTAAAATTTCAACCCACACAGATATGAAATTAGAAATTGAAAATGTAGAATTACAGGAACTTCATTTTGATGATTATCACGATTTAAAAGAAATCATGATAGAGGCTTATCCTGTTTTGGATGAGGCGTACTGGAAAAAACATCAAATCAAAACGCTGATAGATAAATTTCCCGAAGGGCAAGTCGTAGTAAAAGTAAACGGGCAGTTAGCAGGATGTGCGCTGTCAATTATTGTAGATTATGCAAAATATGGCGACAAGCATACGTATAAAGAAATCACGGGAAATTACACGTTCAATACCCATGATGATGATGGAGATATTTTATACGGCATTGATTTGTTTGTCAAAAAAGAATTTCGCGGATTGCGCCTCGGAAGGAGGCTGTATGATTACCGAAAAGAATTGTGTGAGCAACATAATCTGAAAGGTATTGTTTTTGGCGGCAGAATTCCGAATTATCATACACATGCAAAAAAACTTTCGCCCAAAGAATATATCGAACATGTAAAACGAAAAGAAATTGATGATCCTGTTTTGAATTTCCAGGTGTCCAATGATTTCCATCCGTCCAAGATATTAAAAGGCTATTTAGAAGGCGATTCTGCATCGAATGAATACGCCGTACTTTTGAAATGGGATAATATTTATTATGAAAAGCCGACAGAAAAAATTATCCAAAACAAAACATCTGTCAGAGTAGGCTTAGTGCAATGGCAAATGCGGCCTTATAAAGACTTGGATGAGTTGATGCAACATGCCGAGTATTTCCTGGATGCTGTTTCGGGTTATCGCTCAGATTTTGCTTTGTTTCCCGAGTTTTTCAATGCACCGCTGATGGCTGAATATAACCACTTATCAGAGCCGGAAGCCATACGGAAACTTGCCTTATACACAGATGAAATCGTAGATCGCTTTTCTGCACTTTCAGTCAGTTACAATATCAATATTATCACGGGAAGTATGCCGGAAATTAAAGACGGATTATTGTATAATGTTGGCTATTTATGCCAACGCGATGGCTCTGTAGATCGATATGTAAAACTGCATGTAACGCCTGATGAAGCAAAAGTATGGGGTATGCAAGGTGGTAATGAACTGAAAATATTTGATACCGACTGCGGCAAAATTGGTGTGTTAATCTGTTATGATTCAGAGTTTCCGGAACTGAGCAGAATGCTTGCCGATGAAGGTATGGACATCTTGTTTGTCCCATTCCTTACGGATACGCAAAACGGTTTTTCGAGGGTAAAAATATGTGCGCATGCCAGGGCTGTAGAAAACGAATGCTACGTGGTAACTGCTGGCTCGGTGGGCAATTTGCCAAATGTACACAATATGGATATTCAATATGCGCAATCCATGGTGTTTACCCCTTGCGATTTTGCCTTTCCTACAAATGGCATTAAGGCGGAAGCCACCCCGAATACGGAAATGATTTTAATTGCTGATTTGGAAATAGACTTACTTAGAGAATTGCATAAATTCGGCAGTGTGCGCAATTTGAAAGACCGCAGAAAAGATTTGTTCAATATTAAAAAAACATCGAATTTAATTACGAATTAAGCACCTGAGCGGTTTGATTTATAATTTTCACCACATAGATGCATAGTTTTATTTAGTTTATCATCTGAACTACTCCACAGTATGCAACAGAAAACTAAAGCCTAAAAACAAATAGTATTTAAAATTATAAATATATTATAATAAATATGAAAAATAACCTTTAGTAAAGTGAAGTTGCGCACCTGTCGGACTTGGGAGGAATGGCTAGCAATGTTAGCGCAAGCAAGTCTATTTTGATATTGCTGGAAGTTCATTAATTGTCCATATTGAATCAATCGTTGCTAAAGTATGTCCGCCAAACATCAAGTCTGAATAAGTAAACCTTGCCTTTACAGTATATTTTTTGTCTTTCATTCTCCATGGCGATTCAGGCCAAAGTTGTTTTCCGTACTTGTTGTTTACATATAACCAGTGAATACTTTTATCTACTAAAAATATTCTTTGGTTATTAACGATGGATTCAAACAAACATCTGTTCATATCACCTTGCCCAAAATCTATCATTTGATATTGGATTTTTGATTCTATGCTGTGCTTAATTTTAAAATTCGGAATTCGATAATACAAAGTTGGTATTGAAATAAATAAAAGTGATAAAAAAGATAATAGTTTAGCAAGCCAATTGGATTTTATTAATAGACTTATCAAAAAGAAAGTCGATATAAAAATCATCAACTTCCAATTTATTCTATAACAAATCAAAATAATGACAAGCTGTGTCAAGTATAATCCAACAATCAATGTGTAATTCTTTTTCCAATTTTTCATTCTTCCAGTTTGGTCTGATTGTTACTTCTAACGGTTTAAAATTTGTGTTCGTTGTTGCTTGTGAAATACAAATTTCATTTACAACTGAACTTTATTTAATAAATTTACGTATATTTTTCCAATTCTACCAACCTTGACACAAATTTTTTGTTGGTGGTAGTTTTTTATCTTGTCTTGAAATATAAGTAAAGTAGAAATGGAAAAATAAATGGAAATAATAGTATAAACATTATCCAACTTCCAATTTTCCTTAATGTCGTTACTCCAAATTTAGTTTCTGTTCTTGAATTCAAATATTGTTCAAATATAAATTCTGTATTATGTAATCCAATCCTTTCAGTTCTTTCATCTCTAAAATTCACTCCAATTGGTATATAGCCATCACTGTATTCAAATACTGGATAATTAGTATAATTTAAATTTATAAAATAATAAATTTCATTTTTAAGTCCGTCATATTTCTTTTCTAAAAATAAAATCTTGTCAAAATTTAAATTGTCTGTAATTTCTAAGCTTAGCTTATGTTTCAACGAATTATTAATTTCAATGAATTCAGATAAACTAGAATAATTTACATTAAGTACATTTGATTTTTTTCCTGCTGTTTTTAAATAATCAATTATAATTTCATTTAAATTTATATCTAAATGTTCACATAAAATTTTAATCTCATTTTCAGTGAAACCAATATTTGGATTTGTTCGAATTTTGATATACCTAATCAAGTTTCAGTTACTAAGTTTAATATAATTTCGCAGTCTCTCAATAAAATTACCACCAACATTTATACTATCGAACATTTATGTCGTTAATATTCCGTTTATACGTACTAAGTTATTTATTTTATTGATTAGTTTCAAATTTTTTCTTTAAAAATTAGTGGACTTGCTGTGTTTTTATTATGCGCTTGCTTATCTGTATATACATATCTGTTATTAGTAGTAATAAATGAAAATTACAGAAATCGCCAAAGGCGAAACTATGTTTTGCTTGACTTTCTAAACTGATTTGCACCAAACAACTACTTAAGATTAAAAATGCTATGCTTCTATGTGGTTTAAACTGCTCAACATATTAATAGATACTTTCGTTAGGTGAGAACACCTAACGATAATATAAATTCAAATATAATACAAATATTGTTTTTTTACCAAATCTACCACAACTAGTGCCAATTTTTTTGTTAGCGGAAAGCATTTTTAACTTTTATAACAATAGAAAAGTTCCAAAATATCTGTTCATCATAAGTAATATGATAAATTTCACACAATTTTTCTATAGCATTTTCAGTTAATCCATATTTTGTTAAATGCTTTGGATGCGTAAATAAAGAATTATCTAGTATTATCCTAATATCTTCAATTGTGTATCCAGTCTGAATAATAACATTTTCTCTTGATTGAAATATTTTAGTATGTTTTATTAGTTCATCAATCTTAATACTTGGATTCTCTTTTATTAATTTTGCTAATTTAAAAATACTGTCCCATTCGTATACATTATATATAATAAAATACTTAATGCTTTGATTTGGTACATTTAATAACTTCATTAATCTTAAATCTAAATAAAGAGACAATGGTATACCTTTTCCTTTAACCAAAGGCACTTTTACATCTTCTACCCATTTAGAAATACCTTCTTCAAAAAATGAATTTAGCATATAATATTCCATTCTATCGCTATTATAACCACGTTCCATCCAAGCAACCTTATTCGTATTTAATTGCTTTGTTTCTGACTTTAAAATGACTGTATTTTCTTCCAATACTATATGTTCAATCACTGGAAAGTTGAAATCTAATGGTATTTTTTCCATAATAAAAATAATCTTAATAAATTACTTATACTTCGTTTATGCTTTACGCAAACGG
>CAYVGM010000212.1:0-5168 GCA_964451125.1 uncultured Chitinophagales bacterium | reverse complement strand
ATTTATAATTATTATATTTTAATTCTAAGCAAAGTGCATTATTTCTTTAAATTTTATAGTTTGCAAATAACTGAAATTGAATAAATTATTCTATTTTAAAAAAATAATTTGTATTACAACTGCACAAAATTGTCTAAAAATATTTTATCTGATAAACTTATATTTGCATATGGATAAGAAGTTAACAGGTTTTGCTTTGATTTTCTTTACAACCTATCTTGTATTTGCACAAAATTCATTTACAAATTTCTTTCGTTTAAAACTGGAGACAGATACGTATTTTGTAAACACTGCAACTCAGAAAAAGATTTTTATTATTGCGGACTCCTTGCCTATCTATAAAAATGCACTTATTAAAGTATATTTCCCTAAGCTTTATAATGATATTGTAAAAGACGGCGATTTGTTAGCAACAGTTCGTGCAGGTTACACAAGAGTTGGAAGTATTTCTTCAGGCAAAAGAGCACAAATTATTTCCGTAAAACGTGCAAATGCAGAGTTTATCAATATTCCATCATCCGCATTCGGTTATGAGATACAACATGATGCAAATCAAAGTGTAATAACAATACAGATGCTGGACACCCTACCAAAAGGTGATACTTTACTAATTAACTATGGCGCTAATGGCACAGCTACGTACACAAATAACAGTGGCATGGTACAAGAAGACGATTTTAAAGCCTTAGTCAATAATAACACTTCTGCATACGCATACATTATTTCAAAAGCCAGGATATTTATAGTAAATTCTACAGCAAAAAGTATCTATCCGGTTTTGCAATCTACTTCTAAACCCAATCATCCAATCTTATTAAAATTAATTATTCATGATTTATTTGAAAATCGTGCAACAAACTTTACCGGTACAATAGCCTTAACTTGTTCTGCAAATTCATCAACTATACCATCTAGTATCAATATTACTCCAGCGGATAGTGGTAAAAAAGACATCTATTTCACTATTCCTCAAAAAGGTGTATATACTGTAACTGCACAACTTGTTTCTGGCAATGCAAGTATCACACGAAGTTATGTATCCAATCCTATTAATATTTCGGATGACAGTATGCATATCTATTTTGGTGATTTTCATACACATACTAAATTCAGCAGAGATGGATATGGAAGTAATGCCTATAATTACGCACGTAATGGAATTGGTCTGGACTTTTATTGTGGAACAGATCACTCTGACGATAATAGTTTAGATACATTTGGTATACACAAAAACGAATGGGATGAATTAAAACAAGAAGCCATTGCAGTGAATCAACCCGGAAGATTTGTCGCATTTTTGGGATATGAAAACAGTCTTGATAATCCATCAGGACATTATAATTTCATTTATGACTATCCGGATTCTTTAATTAATGCGATTCCTGTGTTAGCAAAATCTTTTATTTGGAATATTCAAGCATTCTGGCAAAAACTGGATATAATAGACAGTCGCATTAAAGTACTAACGATTCCACACCACACCGGAAAATTATTCAATCCGCCATTTATTGATAATGGTGGCTCACAATTCGGAAGTATCTACAAAAATAATAAATATAAGAGATTACTGGAGATATATAGTGGTCATGGACTGTGTGAGTATTATAACCCAAATCACGGGTTGGCTTATGAGTGGTTTAATGCTAAATCTACACAATATCCGTGTTATGCCCAGGATGCTTGGGCAATGGGAGAAAAATTAGGTATTATTTCCAGTACGGATAGCCATAACGGAAAGGGTGAAGCTGCTAATATTGGCTTAGCAGCTATATATAGTGATACGCTTGTCAGAAGTAATTTATTCGAAAATCTTTATAACAGGCATACCTATGCTACAACGGGAATCAGAAGCATTCTCAAATTCTTTCTGCAAGACAAGTTAATGGGTGAAGAATTCACACTACCCTGCGATAGTTTTCCAAGACTACGATTTGAAATCAATGCAACCGATGATATTGATTTTATTGAAATATTAAAATGGGATTTTAAAAACGGCATCTATAGTTCGGGACAGTTTCCGCATCCGCAATATACTGTTATAAAACGTTATGCATTTAATTCCGCAGTCAAAAATTTTAATGACATTTTTCTAGACATTACTTACAAAGATACAAGCCTGTATTACATGCGTTCTAAACAAAAAAACAAGATTGACGGTAGAGAAGCCTGGGCTTGGAGTAGTCCGATATGGGTAAATAAATCAGCTTCATGCAGTTATGGGCAAATATTAAATACTGACTCTTTATTCAACTTCAAGGCTATATATGAACCCAAGCGCGTGTCATTAAGTTGGCAAATTCAAGATGAATTACTGACTGATTATTATGTCATAGAACGCTCAACAGATTCGATAAATTTTATTCCACTATTATACACGAATGCATCTAATTCACCTTATTTAGATACATCTTATTCCCAAATAGATTCTTCTGTTTATGCTGCTAACTATTGTTATAGAATTAAGCAAGTATTTTATAATGACAGCTTTGTTTACTCACCGATTCTTTGCCTTTCATTGCCTTTTAAGAGAGATTCAGTATTAAGTATCAGTACTCAACTAAAAATTAACCATGTTGCCAATGACTGGAAAACGCAAGAGTATTATGCCCAACAGATACAATTGATTCGATTTACACCTCAGCAATTGGGAAGTAGCATATATACTACACCTGCACTTGGAGATACTATTAATATGTACATGCATAAAGATTTTAACCCACTGGAAGATACTTCGTACTATAGAGCATTTATTAAATTAAAAGATGGCAGTTATTCCTATTCTAAAACAGATACGCTTGTTTTTAAAAGCAATGTTTATCAGCACTTGAATGCTGTACGCGTGAACAATGCTATTCAAATTTGTTTTGACTTTATCAATCAATACAATACAGATTATTTTGTATTAACCCACAGCATCGATTCCATTCACTATGCTGAAGTATTGAGGTTCAACCCTAATCAGGGAAATTATTTTGATACTTTACATTATTGTGTAACAGATACTGCACCCTATCCAGGCAAAAATTATTATAAAATTACAACAGTACTATTTGACGGAACTCAACTTAACACGCCAATTATAAGATTAGATATTCCCACTTTAGTCAATTACCATATTAATGACGATATACGGTTTGATGTATTGGGCAACCCTGCGAGTGAAGGTCAAAATGAAATACTGGTGAAAACTAAAGCCATGCATACTTATTCGGGTAGTCTGAGTATTTATGATGTTACGGGTCGCTTGCTGCACACTCAACAAGAAACAATTTCCAATCATGAAGCTTATCTGAAGCTTCCGATCTATACACTTGAATCAGGACAGTATTTTATTGTTTTTCAATCCGAAAATAATATTGCTAAAACCTCTTTCAGTATTGTACACGATCATAAATAAGAGAAGCTCATCAGTCTCAACGAGAGTTTAAAGTCCATTTCTGGAATATTTCGTACCTTTGCACTTCAATTTTATTTATGCAAATCAAATTCGGAACTGACGGCTGGAGAGCAATTATCGCTCAGGAATTTACAACAGATAATGTAGCCCGTGTTGCTTATGCAACAGCACAATGGGTAAAATCGATAGATGCCCATCCAAGTATTACCATCGGGCATGATTGCCGGTTTGCCGGTCCATTATTCGTAGAAACAACCATAAAAGTATTGTGTAACGAAGGAGTAAAAGTTTATGCTCATAAGGGCATTTGTTCAACACCTATGGTTTCTTTAGGTTGCAAAAAGCTAAATGCCACAGCCGGTGTGGTTATTACTGCATCGCATAATCCTCCAACATATAACGGATTTAAGCTAAAATCAAATTTTGGTGGTCCTACCATTCCTGCCGATATTGCAAAAGTAGAGAGTTTAATCCCTGAAAAAACAGAAATTCCTGAAACTTCATTGGTAGAATGGCAAGCTAAAGGTTTGCTTGAATATCATGACTTGGAAAAAATGTATATCGACCATGTGGAAGCTGCATTTGACATGGATGCAATCAGGAACTGCGGTATGATTTTCGGTTATGATGCCATGTATGGAGCAGGTCAAAATGTAGTTCGGAAACTACTCCCAAATAATTTGGTTTATTTACATTGCGAACACAACCCCGGATTTCACGGTCAGGCTCCTGAGCCTTTGCATAAAAATTTGCTGGAATTTTCTGAGCTTATTAAGCATTCTACAGATATTGAGTTTGGATTTGCCAATGATGGCGATGCCGACCGGATAGGTTGTTATGATGATGAAGGTCATTTCATTGATTCTCATCATGTTATCTTGTTGCTCATTCACTATTTGCATAAATACAAAGGCATGAGTAGCAAAGTAGTAATTTCTTTTACGGTTTCTGAAAAAATAAAGAAACTGTGTGCTCATTATAATATTCCGGTAGAGGTTACCGCTGTCGGGTTTAAGTATATCTGCGAAATTATGGTGAATGAAGATGTGCTGGTGGGTGGTGAAGAAAGCGGCGGTATTGCCATTAAAGGTCATATTCCGGAACGTGACGGGGTTTGGATGGCATTGGTGCTTATGGAATTTATGGCAAAAACCGGAAAATCCATTAAAGAACTGATACAGGAAGTTTACGACATCGTGGGTTCATTTGACTACGACCGCTATGATTTGCATATTTCAGAAGAAATAAAACAAAAAGTGATAACTCATTGTAAAAATGACGATTATAAGGCTTTTGGTAAATATACTATTGAACGCAAAGAAGATATAGACGGCTGGAAATATCATTTGCCAAATGAAGCCTGGACGATGATTAGAGCCAGTGGAACTGAGCCGGTATTGCGTGTATATGGTGAAGCCAAAGACAGAGCTGCAGTGGTTGAATTATTAGATACGGTAAAAGGAGTATTACTGGGTTAATTACTACCTACTTTACCTTCAATGAATTATTGAACCACTTAATCCATTTCTTCTGAATTTCAATCAATTCTGCCTTAGTAGGATTACAAGAAATAATACCAAATTCATTTTTCGTAAGCCTTTTTAATATCCAGCTGGCTCTGCCGCAAATTCTGAATGCATCGTCATCAATTTGGTAATTGAGAGAATTTTGTTTCAATTCTTTGCTTTTCACTCTGCACCATATCGTTACATCTCCGGCATCTGAAAGACCTACTGTTGTGGTATCTGTCAACTTCATAATCAGCTCAGGA